>NZ_JAAVCB010000035.1:0-52813 GCF_014802555.1 Clavibacter sp.
CCCCCGCCCCGCCCCCCGCCCCGCCCCGCGCACCGAGCCGCGCTCGCGTCGAGCGGATCCGGACCGCGCCTAGGCTGGATGCATGCAGGTGATCGGACTGACGGGCGGCATCGCCGCGGGCAAGACGGTGGTGGCCGACCGGTTGGCGGAGCTCGGCGCCGCGCGCATCGACGCCGATCGTCTCGCCCGGGAGGTCGTGGAGCCCGGCACGCCGGCCCTCGCGGAGATCGCCCGGCGGTTCGGCCCCGGCGTGATCGCGCCCGACGGCTCCCTCGATCGACCCGCCCTCGGGGCCATCGTGTTCCAGGACCCGGACGCGCGCCGCGACCTGGAGGCGATCACGCACCCCGCGGTGCGCGCGCTGTCCGCGCAGCGCATGGCCGCGGCGGCGGAGGCCGACGCCGACGCGGTCGTCGTGTACGACATCCCGCTCCTGGTGGAGTCGGGCCGCGTCGACGAGTTCGACCGGATCGTCATGGTCCACGCGCCGCGCGAGGAACGGATCCGCCGCCTCGTCGAGCTCCGGGGGATGTCGCCCGAGGAGGCCGAGCGCCGGATCGCATCGCAGGCCTCCGACGAGGAGCGCCTCGCCGTCGCGGACGAGGTCGTCGACTCCGGCATCTCGCTGGCGTCGACGCTCGAGCAGACGGATCGGCTCTGGGCGAACCTGTCCGGCGATGTCGGTGGCCGCTCGTAGGCTGATGCAATGCAGCCCACCCGTTCCGTGCGCCCGTTCAAGGTCGTCAGCGACTACTCCCCGAGCGGCGACCAGCCCACGGCCATCGCGGAGCTGGCGGGCCGGGTCAACGCCGGCGAGCCCGACGTCGTGCTCCTCGGCGCCACCGGCACGGGCAAGTCGGCCACGGCCGCCTGGCTCATCGAGAAGGTCCAGCGGCCCACGCTGATCCTCGCCCACAACAAGACGCTGGCGGCCCAGCTCGCCACCGAGTTCCGCGAGCTCATGCCGGACAACGCGGTCGAGTACTTCGTCTCCTACTACGACTACTACCAGCCGGAGGCGTACGTCCCGCAGACGGACACCTTCATCGAGAAGGACTCGTCGGTCAACGCCGAGGTCGAGCGCCTCCGCCACTCCACCACCAACTCGCTGCTCAGCCGCCGCGACGTCGTGGTCGTCAGCACGGTGTCGTGCATCTACGGCCTGGGGCAGCCCGAGCAGTACATGAACGCGATGGTCGCGCTCCAGGTCGGCATGCAGATCAACCGCGACACGCTCATCCGCAAGTTCGTGTCCATGCAGTACCAGCGCAACGACGTCGACTTCTCGCGCGGCAACTTCCGCGTGCGCGGCGACACCATCGAGATCATCCCGATGTACGAGGAGCTGGCCATCCGCATCGAGATGTTCGGCGACGAGATCGAGGCGCTGTACCAGCTGCACCCGCTCACCGGGGACGTGGTCCGCAAGATGGACGCGGTGTCCGTGTTCCCGGGATCCCACTACGTGGCCGAGACCGAGGTCATGCAGCGGGCCATCGGCACCATCCAGCAGGAGCTCGAGGAGCGCCTCGCGGTCCTCGAACGCGAGGGGAAGCTGCTCGAGGCCCAGCGCCTGCGCATGCGCACGAACTTCGACATCGAGATGATGCAGCAGATCGGGTTCTGCTCCGGCATCGAGAACTACTCGCGGCACATCGACGGGCGAGACGCGGGGGAGGCCCCGCACTGCCTGCTCGACTACTTCCCGGACGACTTCCTCGTCGTCATCGACGAGTCGCACGTCACCGTGCCGCAGATCGGCGCCATGTTCGAGGGCGACTCCTCGCGCAAGCGCACGCTGGTCGAGCACGGCTTCCGCCTGCCGAGCGCGCTCGACAACCGGCCGCTGAAGTGGAACGAGTTCACGGAGCGCGTGCCGCAGACCGTGTACATGTCGGCGACGCCCGGCAAGTACGAGCTCGGCATGGGCGACGGCGTGGTGGAGCAGATCATCCGTCCGACCGGCCTCATCGACCCGGCCATCGTCGTCAAGCCGACGAAGGGCCAGATCGACGACCTTCTGGAGCAGATCCGCATCCGCGTCGAGAAGGACGAGCGCATCCTCGTCACCACGCTCACGAAGAAGATGGCGGAGGAGCTCACCGACTACTTCGCCGAGGCCGGGGTGCGCGTGCGCTACCTCCACTCGGACGTCGACACGCTGCGCCGCGTCGAGCTGCTGAGCGAGCTGCGGGCCGGCGTCTACGACGTGCTCGTCGGCATCAACCTCCTCCGCGAGGGCCTCGACCTCCCGGAGGTCTCGCTCGTCGCGATCCTCGACGCCGACAAGGAGGGCTTCCTGCGGTCGTCCACGTCGCTCATCCAGACCATCGGGCGGGCCGCGCGCAACGTGTCCGGGGAGGTGCACATGTACGCCGACGTGCTGACGGACAGCATGAAGCGCGCCATCGAGGAGACGGATCGCCGCCGCGAGAAGCAGGTCGCCTACAACACCGAGCACGGCATCGACCCGACGCCGCTGCGCAAGCGCATCGCCGACATCACCGAGATCCTGGCGCGCGAGGGCGAGGACACGAAGAAGATGCTCGAGGGGCGCGGCGGCGGCAAGCGCTCGCCCACCCCGAACCTCCGGCGCGAGGGCAAGGCGGCCGCCGGGGCCAACGAGCTCGAGACGATCATCTCCGACCTTAACGACCAGATGCTCCAGGCGGCGGGCGAGCTCAAGTTCGAGCTGGCCGCGCGCCTCCGCGACGAGCTGGGCGACCTGAAGCGCGAGCTGCGGCAGATGGAGAAGGCCGGCCACCTGTCCTGATCCGACAGGCGCGCGGCGGGCAGCCGTCGGTCGCGCGCCTGCTCCGTCGGCGGTGTCGGTGGCGACGCATACGATGGACAGGTGTCAATCTCCCCCGTCGAGTCCTCCTCCCTCCTGAGCGTGCGCGGCGCTCGCGTCCACAACCTCCGCGACGTCGACCTCGACATCCCGCGCGACTCGCTCGTCGTCTTCACGGGCCTGTCGGGGTCCGGCAAGTCGTCCCTCGCGTTCGACACGATCTTCGCCGAGGGCCAGCGCCGCTACGTCGAGTCGCTGTCCGCGTACGCGCGCCAGTTCCTCGGCCAGGTCGACCGGCCGGACGTCGACTTCATCGAGGGCCTGAGCCCCGCGGTCTCCATCGACCAGAAGTCGACGAACCGCAACCCGCGCTCGACGGTGGGCACCATCACCGAGATCTTCGACTACATGCGCCTGCTCTGGGCGCGCATCGGCGTCGCGCACTGCCCCGTCTGCGGGGAGCGCATCTCGCGCCAGACCGTGCAGCAGATCGCCGACCAGCTCATGGAGCTCGAGACCGGCACCAGGTACCAGATCGTCAGCCCCATCGTCTCGCAGAAGAAGGGCGAGTTCGTCGACCTGTTCGCGGAGCTCGCCTCCGGCGGCTACTCGCGGGCCATCGTCGACGGGGAGCTCATCCAGCTCAGCTCGCCGCCCAAGCTCAAGAAGCAGTACAAGCACGACATCTCGGTCGTCGTCGACCGCCTGGTCGCGAGCGACGACATCCTCGGGCGCCTGACGGACTCGCTGGAGACCGCGCTCCGCCTCACGGACGGCATCGTGATGATCGACTTCGTCGACGTCGACGGCCCCGGCGGACTGCAGACGTACTCCGAGAAGCTCTCATGCCCGAACAACCACCCCATCCAGCTCACCGAGATCGAGCCGCGCACGTTCTCGTTCAACGCCCCCTTCGGCGCCTGCCCCGAGTGCTCCGGTCTCGGCACGCGCATGTCGGTGGACCAGGAGCTCCTCATCGGCGACGAGTCGCTGAGCATCGCCGACGGCGTGATCCTGCCGTGGACCACGCAGGGCAAGGGGCTCTTCCAGTACTACGAGAAGCTGCTCGCGGGCCTCGCGCGCGACCTCAAGTTCTCCCTCACGACGCCCTGGCGGAAGCTCTCCGAGGAGGTCCGCGAGGCCGTCCTGCGGGGCAATGACTTCGAGGTCCAGGTCAAGTGGAAGAACCGCTACGGGCGCGAAATGACCTACTCGTCCGGCTTCGAGGGCGTCATGCCCTACATCGAGCGCCAGTTCGCCCAGGCGGAGACCGACAACCAGCGCGCGCGCTGGGGCGAGTACCTCCGCGAGATCCCGTGCCCCGTCTGCGACGGCAAGCGCCTGAAGCCTGAGGTGCTCGCGGTGCTCGTGCACGGTGCGAACATCGCCGACGTCGCCGAGATGAGCCTCTCGGACGCGCAGGAGTTCATGGCGCAGCTGGAGCTGACCGATCGCGAGGCGCACATCGCCGCGCAGGTGCTGCGGGAGATCCGCGTGCGCCTCGAGTTCCTCATCGAGGTCGGCCTCAACTACCTCAACCTCGCGCGGGCCGCGGCATCTCTGTCCGGCGGGGAGGCGCAGCGCATCCGGCTGGCCACGCAGATCGGCTCGGGCCTCACGGGCGTGCTGTACGTGCTCGACGAGCCGAGCATCGGCCTGCACCAGCGCGACAACCGCCGCCTCATCGAGACGCTCGTGAAGCTCCGCGACCTCGGCAACACCCTCATCGTCGTCGAGCACGACGAGGACACCATCCGCACGGCCGACTGGATCGTCGACATCGGCCCCGGCGCCGGCGTCAACGGCGGCAAGGTCGTGCACTCCGGCTCCTACGAGGGCCTCATCGAGAACCGGGAGTCGCTCACGGGCGACTACCTCGCGGGCCGCCGCGCCATCGCGACGCCGGCGAAGCGCCGCAAGATCGACAAGAAGCGGCAGATCCAGGTCGTCGGCGCGCGCGCCAACAACCTGCAGAACGTCACCGCGACCTTCCCGCTCGGCACGCTCACGGCCGTCACCGGCGTCAGCGGCTCGGGCAAGTCCTCGCTCGTGAACGACATCCTCTACCGCGTGCTCGCCAACGAGCTCAACGGCGCCCGCAAGGTGCCGGGCAAGCACTCCCGCGTCACGGGCCTCGAGAACCTCGACAAGGTCGTGCACGTCGACCAGAACCCCATCGGCCGCACCCCGCGCTCGAACCCGGCCACCTACACGGGCGTGTTCGACCGGATCCGCAACCTCTTCGCCGAGACCACCGAGGCCAAGGCCCGCGGCTACCTCCCGGGCCGCTTCAGCTTCAACGTTAAGGGCGGGCGCTGCGAGGCGTGCTCGGGCGACGGCACCATCAAGATCGAGATGAACTTCCTGCCGGACGTGTACGTGGCGTGCGAGGTCTGCGGGGGAGCGCGCTACAACCGCGACACCCTGAGCGTCCACTACAAGGGCAAGAGCATCGCCGAGGTCCTCGACATGTCCATCAGCGAGGCGGCCGAGTTCTTCGAGCCGATCCAGGCCATCCACCGCTTCATGAAGACGCTGGTGGACGTCGGCCTCGGTTACGTGCGGCTCGGCCAGAGCGCCACGACGCTCTCCGGCGGCGAGGCGCAGCGCGTCAAGCTGTCCACCGAGCTGCAGCGCCGGTCGAACGGCCGCAGCATCTACGTGCTCGACGAGCCGACCACGGGCCTCCACTTCGAGGACGTGCGCAAGCTCCTGCTCGTGCTCAACGGGCTGGTCGACAAGGGCAACACGGTCATCGTCATCGAGCACAACCTCGACGTCATCAAGTCCGCCGACTGGCTCATCGACATGGGGCCGGAGGGCGGCGCGGGCGGCGGCACCGTGCTCGCCACCGGCACCCCCGAGCACCTGGCCACCGTGCCGGAGAGCTACACGGGCGGCTTCCTCAAGGAGGTCCTCGACGCCGAGGCCGAGGCCGCGGCGATCGAGTCGCAGCGTGCGCGCGAGGAGCGCGCGGCCGGCTGATGGCCCGCACCGACACCGTCGGCTACCGCCCGGCGGCGGGGGAGATCCCCACGTCGCCGGGCGTGTACCGCTTCCGCGACGCGGCCGACCGCGTCCTCTACGTGGGCAAGGCGAACAACCTCCGCGCGCGGCTCGCCAACTACTTCGCGCCGCTGGAGAGCCTGCACGAGCGCACCCGGCGCATGGTCACGTCCGCGGCGGGCGTCGAGTGGACCGTCGTCGGCAGCGAGTTCGAGGCGCTGCAGCTCGAGTTCACGTGGATCAAGGAGTTCGACCCGCCGTTCAACGTCAAGTTCCGCGACGACAAGTCGTACCCCTACCTGGCCGTCACGATGGGTGAGGACTACCCGCGGGTCATGGTCACCCGCAACCGCAAGATCCGGGGCGCCAAGTACTTCGGCCCGTACACGAAGGTCTGGGCCATCCGCGAGACGGTCGACCACCTGCTCAAGGTCTTCCCGATGCGCTCCTGCTCGGAGAGCACGTTCAAGCGCGCGCGGCAGACGAACCGGCCATGCCTCCTCGGCGACATCGGGCGCTGCGCCGCGCCGTGCGTCGGCCGCTTCTCGCAGGAGGAGCACCGCGACATCGTGGACGACTTCGCGAGCTTCATGGCGGGCAACGACTCGAAGTACGTGGGCCAGCTCACGCAGCGGATGAAGGACGCCGCGGCCGAGATGGACTACGAGGCCGCCGCCCGCCACCGCGACGACATCGGCGCGCTCGAGGCCGCGCTGTCCAAGACCGCCGTAGTGTTCGACGACCGGGTGGACGCCGACGTCTTCGGCATCGCGGCCGACGAGCTGGCAGCGGCCGTGCAGCAGTTCATGGTCCGCGGCGGCCGCATCCGGGGCACGCGCACCTGGGTCGTCGACAAGGAGCTCGACATCGGCATCGGCGAGCTCGTCGAGACCGTGCTCCACAACGCCTACGAGGACGAGGCGCACCCGCCGCGCGAGGTCCTCGTCCCCGAGTTGCCCGCGGACGCCGCCGAGCTCGAGCTCTGGCTCAGCCAGCGCCGGGCGGCGGGGGAGGACGACGGATCCGTGCGCCGCGGCCGCCCGAGCTCCTGGCAGGTCGACCTCCGCGTGGCCCAGCGCGGCGACAAGGCGGCGCTCGCGCACACCGCCGCCACCAATGCGCAGAACGCGCTCATGCTCTACAAGACGCGCCGCAGCTCCGACTTCACCACCCGGTCCAAGGCGCTGGCCGACATCCAGGAGGCGCTCGGCATGCCCGACGCGCCGCTGCGCATGGAGTGCTACGACGTCTCGCATCTCAGCGGCACCAACATCGTCGCGTCCATGGTCGTCTTCGAGGACGGCCTGCCGCGCAAGGACCAGTACCGCCGCTTCAACATCGCCGACTCCACGGACGACACCGAGTCGATCCACCAGGTCATCACGCGCCGGCTCGCCTACCTGGGCAAGGAGGCCGAGGTCCCGGCCGACGCCGCGCCGCCCGAGCTCGGCGAGGCGCCCCCGGTCAACAAGTTCTCCTACAGCCCGAACCTGCTCATCGTCGACGGCGGGCAGCCGCAGGTGGCTGCTGCGCAGCGGGCGCTCGAGGAGTCGGGGGTGACGGGGATCCAGCTGGCCGGCATCGCCAAGCGCCTCGAGGAGATCTGGCTGCCGGACTCCGACTACCCGATCATCCTGCCGCGCAACAGCGACGCCCTCTTCCTCATCCAGCGCATCCGCGACGAGGCCCACCGGTTCGCCATCACGCACCAGCGGGCCCGCCGGAAGCGCGACATCACGTCGGTGCTGAACGAGATCCCGGGGCTCGGGCCGTCGCGCGTGCAGCGGCTGCTCCAGCAGTTCGGATCCGTGGCCAAGCTCAAGCAGGCCGAGGTCGAGGAGATCGCGGCCGTGCGCACCATCGGGCCCACGCTGGCCCAGGCCGTCTACGAGCGGCTCCGTTCGTGACGCGCGCCCGGTCGGGTGTCGCGGGTCGCGCCTAGACTGGATCCATCGACCGGCGCGACGAGAGGTGCATGCCCGCATGAGCGTGGAGATCCCCCAGCAGGACGTCATGATCGTGACGGGGATGTCCGGCGCGGGCCGCTCCACCGTCGGCAACGCACTGGAGGACCTCGGCTGGTACGTGGTCGACAACCTCCCGCCGCAGATGCTCAAGCCGCTCGTGGAGCTGGCGGGCCGCGCAGGCACGTCGCTGCCCAAGATCGCCGCGGTGGTCGACGTCCGCGGCGGCGACTTCTTCTCCGAGCTGCGCGACATCCTCCACACCTTCGGCACCGGCCCGCGCCTGCGCGTCCTGTTCCTCGAGGCCACCGACGCGGCGCTCGTCCGACGGTTCGAGCAGGTCCGCCGCCCGCACCCGCTCCAGGGCAACGGCACGCTGCTCGACGGCATCGCGGCCGAACGGGCCCGAATGATCGAGATCCGCGAGGCGAGCGACCTCGTCATCGACACCTCCGAGCTCAACATCCACCAGCTCGCCACCACGATCACCGAGCAGTTCAGCGGGGCGGACGACGCTGGCGTCCGCGTCACCGTGATGAGCTTCGGATTCAAGTACGGCACCCCGGCGGACGCCGACATGGTGGCCGACATGCGCTTCCTGCCCAACCCGTTCTGGACGCCGGAGCTCCGCCCGCTCACGGGTCGCGACAAGGCCGTCAGCGACTACGTGTTGGGTCAGGAGGGCGCCGAGGAGTTCGTCCACGCCTATGCCAGGGCCCTCGCCCCGGTGCTCGCCGGGTATCAGCGGGAGAACAAGAGACACGCTACGATCGCTATCGGCTGTACCGGCGGCAAGCACCGCTCGGTCGCCGTCTCCGAGGAGCTCTCCAGCCTCCTCCGCGCCCTTCCCGGCGTCGCTGTCAGCACCAAGCACCGCGACCTCGGCCGGGAGTAGGGCACCCATCTCATCAAGGGAGTAAGCATTTGCCTCTGACCTCGGACGTCAAGGAAGAACTGTCACGCGTCGAGGTCAGCAAGACCACGGTGAGGGCCGCCGAGCTGGCCACCATCCTGCGCTTCTCGGGCGGGCTGCACCTCATCTCGAACCGCATCGCGGTCGAGTCCGAGCTCGACACCCCGCTTCTCGCCCGCCGTGTCCGCAAGGACCTGGCCGAGCTCTACGGCGTCCGCAGCGACATCTCCGTCATCCCCGCGTCCGGCATGCGCCGCGCCACGCACTACCTTGTCCGCGTGATGGAGGGCGGCGAGACGCTCGCCCGCCAGACCGGCCTGCTCGACGCGCGACGCCGTCCCATCCGCGGCCTGCCGAACCGCCTCACCACGGGCTCCCGCGAGGAGATCGCCGCCGTCTGGCGCGGTGCGTTCCTCGCCGCGGGCACGCTCACGGATCCCGGCCGCTCGGCCGCCCTCGAGGTCACGTGCCCGGGCAACGAGGCCGCCATGGCACTCGTCGGCGCCGCCGGCCGCCTCGACGTCAGCGCCAAGGCGCGGGAGGTGCGCGGCGTGCACCGCGTCGTCATCCGCGACGGCGACGCCATCGGCCAGATGCTGCGCGCCATGGGCGCGCAGGGCACGGTCGTCAACTGGGAGGAGATGCGCCAGCGCCGCGAGGTGCGGGCCACCGCGAACCGCCTCGTCAACTTCGACGACGCGAACCTCCGCCGCTCCGCGCAGGCCGCCGTCGCCGCGTGCGCGCGCGTCGAGCGGGCCATGGAGATCCTCGGACCGGACATCCCCGAGCACCTCAAGTACGCGGGCGACCTGCGCCTGCGCTTCCGTGACTCCAGCCTCGACGAGCTGGGCCACCACGCCGATCCGCCCATGACGAAGGACGCCGTCGCGGGGCGCATCCGCCGTCTGCTCGCGATGGCGGACAAGAAGGCCGTCGACGAGGGCCTGCCCGGCACCGACGCCAACCTCCCCGCCGACCTCGACGACGTCTGATGCGCGGCGCGTCCGCCGACGCGGGATGCGTCGTCGCCGGCCTGGATCGGCTGGACGCCGGGCGTCATCCGGCCAGGTGGCGCGGAGGGCCGCCGGACTAGACTCGATCCGTCACCCACCCCCGGCCTCTGGCCGGGAGCCCCCGGGCAACGAAGAGGAGATACACCTATGGCTGACTACACTCTCATCGATCTTCCCTACGACTACTCGGCCCTCGAGCCGAGCATCAGCGGCCGCATCATGGAGCTCCACCACGACAAGCACCACAAGACCTACGTGGACGGCGCGAACACCGCCCTCGTGAAGCTCCAGGAGGCGCGCGACGCCGGCGACCTCACGTTCGTCAACAAGCTGCAGAAGGACCTCGCGTTCAACCTCGCGGGCCACGTCAACCACACGGTGTTCTGGAACAACCTCTCCCCGGACGGCGGCGACAAGCCCACCGGCGAGCTGGCCGCCGCCATCGACGAGTTCTTCGGCTCCTACGACAAGTTCCAGGCGCACTTCACGGCCTCGGCCCTCGGCATCCAGGGCTCCGGCTGGAGCATCCTCGCCTGGGACTCCCTGGGCCAGAAGCTCATCATCGAGCAGCTGTACGACCACCAGGGCAACCTCGCTGCGGCGACCGTCCCGATCCTGCTGCTCGACATGTGGGAGCACGCCTTCTACCTCGACTACGTCAACGTCAAGGCCGACTACGTCAAGGCGTTCTGGAACATCGTGAACTGGGCCGACGTGCAGGCGCGCTTCGACGCCGCCCGCACCAAGACGCAGGGTCTGTTCCTCCTCTCGTAGCCGCATCCGCGGGCGGTCCGCCGGGAGACCCGGGCCGCCCGCGGACCCCGCACGTCGGGCCTCCCGCCTGCTCGACCCCCTCCATCACCCACGCCGCCTCAGCGCGCGCAGAACAACAGGAGAACTCGTGACCGTCAAGATCGGCATCAACGGCTTCGGCCGCATCGGCCGCAACTACTTCCGCGCCGCGCTCGCCAAGGGCAGCGACATCGAGATCGTCGCCGTGAACGACCTCACCGACAACAAGGCGCTCGCGCACCTGCTCAAGTACGACTCCATCACCGGCCGCCTCGACGCCACCGTCGAGCTCGACGGCGACAACATCGTCGTGAACGGCAAGGCCATCCGCGTCCTCGAGGAGCGCGACCCCGCGAACCTCCCGTGGGGCGAGCTCGGCGTCGAGATCGTCATCGAGTCCACCGGACGCTTCACCAAGGCCGAGGACGCGCGCAAGCACATCACGGCCGGCGCCAAGAAGGTCCTCGTCTCGGCTCCCGCCACGGGCGACAACGTCACGACCCTGGTCCTCGGCGTCAACGAGGGCACCTACGACCCCGCCACGCACGACGTCATCTCCAACGCGTCCTGCACCACGAACTGCCTCGCGCCCCTCGCCAAGGTCTTCCTCGACGAGTTCGGCATCGAGCGCGGCCTCATGACGACGGTCCACGCGTACACCGCCGACCAGAACCTCCAGGACGGCCCGCACAGCGACCTGCGCCGCGCGCGCGCCGCTGCGGTCAACATCATCCCGACGTCCACCGGCGCCGCCAAGGCGCTCGGACTCGTGATCCCGGAGCTCGTCGGCAGGCTCGACGGCTACGCGCTCCGCGTGCCCGTGCCCACCGGCTCGATCACCGACCTCACCATCGAGACCTCGGCGAACGTCACGGTCGAGCAGGTCAACGCGGCCTACAAGGCCGCGGCCGAGGGCCCGCTCAAGGGCATCCTCAAGTACACCGAGGACCCCATCGTCTCGAGCGACATCGTCAACGACCCGCACTCCTCGATCTTCGACGCCGGCCTCACGAAGGTCATCGGCAACCAGGTCAAGGTCGCGTCGTGGTACGACAACGAGTGGGGCTACTCCAACCGCCTCGTCGACCTCACCGAGTACGTCGCCGATCGCCTGTAACCGGCCGTGGCACTCCGCACCATCGACTCCCTCGGGGATCTCCGGGGCCGCCGCGTCATCGTGCGCTGCGACCTCAACGTCCCGCTGAAGGGCGGCGTGATCGGTGACGACGGGCGCATCCGCGCCTCGTTGGGGACCCTCACGGGTCTCCGCGAGGCCGGGGCGCGCGTCATCGTGATCTCGCACCTCGGCCGGCCCGACGGCACTCCGGATGAGAAGTACAGCCTGCGTCCCGTCGCGGCCCGCCTCGGCGAGCTGCTCCGGGCGGACGTCGCCTTCGCGGACGACACCGTGGGCGACTCCGCCCGCGCGGCCGTCGAGGCCCTCGGCGACGGCGACGTCGTCGTGCTCGAGAACCTCCGCTTCCACGCGGAGGAGACCAGCAAGGACGAAACGGTCCGCCGCGGCTTCGCGGAGTCGATCGCCGAGCTGGGGGACGCGTTCGTGTCCGACGGCTTCGGCGTCGTCCACCGCAAGCAGGCCAGCGTGTTCGAGCTGGCGCAGGCGCTGCCCAGCGCCGCCGGCTCGCTCATCGCGAGCGAGCTCGAGGTGCTCGACCGCCTGACGGAGAACCCGGAGCGTCCCTACACGGTCGTGCTCGGCGGATCCAAGGTGTCGGACAAGCTCGGCGTCATCGGCCACCTGCTTCCCCGCGTGGACTCACTTCTCATCGGCGGCGGGATGCTCTTCACGTTCCTCAAGGCCCAGGGGCACGAGGTGGGCGCGAGCCTCCTCGAGGAGGACCAGGTCGAGACCGTCAAGGGCTACCTGGCCGAGGCGGAGGAGCGTGGCGTGAAGATCGTGCTGCCCACCGACGTGGTCGTGGCCGACGGGTTCTCCGCCGACGCCGCCCACGAGGTGACGCGTGCCGACGCCATCGAGGGGACGCCCGCGGGCGCGAAGGGGCTCGGGCTCGACATCGGCCCCGAGACCGCCGACGCGTTCGCGACGATCATCCGCGGCTCGACCACGGTGTTCTGGAACGGCCCCATGGGCGTCTTCGAGCTGGAGCCGTTCGCGGCCGGCACGAAGACGGTCGCCGACGCGCTCACGCGCGTCGAAGGGCTGTCCGTGGTCGGCGGCGGCGACAGCGCCGCGGCCGTCCGCGCACTCGGATTCGATGATGACCGCTTCGGTCACATCTCGACCGGAGGCGGCGCGAGCCTCGAGTTCCTCGAGGGGAAGCGCCTGCCGGGACTGGAGGTCCTCGGATGGCAGTGACCCATCGCCCGCAGGGGCGCACGCCCCTCATCGCGGGCAACTGGAAGATGAACCTGGACCACCTCCAGGCCATCGCCTTCGCGCAGAAGCTGGCATGGAGCCTCAAGGACGCGAAGCACGACTACGCGGAGGCGGAGGTCGCGGTGTTCCCGCCAGCGACCGACATCCGCAGCGTGCAGACTCTCGTGTCGGCGGACAAGCTCGAGCTGGCCTACGGCGCGCAGGACGTGTCCGAGCACGAGTCAGGCGCGTACACGGGGGAGATCTCCGCGGCGTTCCTGGCGCAGCTGGCCTGCCGCTACGTCATCGTCGGCCACTCCGAGCGGCGCACGCTGCACGGGGAGACCGACGAGCAGGTCGCTGCCAAGTCCGCCGCGGCCGTGAAGCACGGCATCGTCCCGGTGATCTGCGTGGGCGAGACCGCGGCGGACCTCGAGGAGCACGGCGCCAGCGCCGTCCCCGTGGCCCAGCTGCGCGTCGCGCTCCAGGGGCTCGAGAAGGGCGCCGACGTCGTCGTCGCCTACGAGCCCGTGTGGGCCATCGGATCCGGCCAGGCCGCGACGCCGGAGCAGGCGCAGCAGGTCGCGGCGCCTCTCCGCGCGGTCGTCGCCGAGCTCCTCGGCGACGAGGCCGCGAAGGCCACGCGGATCCTCTACGGCGGCTCGGTCAAGTCGGGCAACATCGCGGGCTTCCTCCGCGAGCCGGACGTCGACGGAGCCCTCGTCGGCGGCGCCAGCCTCGACGTGCAGGAGTTCTCCGCGATCGCGCGGTTCCGCTCGCACGTCGGCGTCTGACCAGCGACATCTCCTCGAGCCGCTCGCGTCCATCCAGGCGCGGGCGGCTCGTCATGCTCAGCCGCCCGCTATAATCGACAACGGCCCATCGGCCGTCCACCGGTCGCTATCGGCCACAGCACCGCACCCGAAAGGCCGCACGTGGAAATCCTCCAGGTAGTCCTGCAGGTGGTTCTGGGAATCACCAGCCTCCTGCTGACCATGCTCATCCTCCTGCACAAGGGGCGGGGCGGCGGTCTGTCCGACATGTTCGGGGGCGGCACCACGTCGAGCCTCGGCTCGTCGGGGGTGGCCGAGCGGAACCTGAACCGCATCACCGTCATCCTCGGCCTCATCTGGGTCACGTGCATCGTGGTCCTGGGGCTCATCACCAAGTTCGACACCGGATTGTAGGGAGCAGCCACATGGCATCAGGAGGAAGCGCCATCCGCGGTTCGCGCGTCGGCGCGGGCCCCATGGGCGAGCAGGACCGCGGATTCCACGCGGAGCGCATCTCGATCTCGTACTGGGACGCCCTCGGCAACGAGACCGTCCGCCACTTCGCGGCGAACCTGCCGGAGGAGGAGATCCCGGTCACCATCGACTCGCCGCAGTCGGGTCTGCCCGCCGGGCGCGACAAGGCCAACCCGCCGTCGGTCGCCAAGCTCGAGCCGTACAAGACGCACCTCGCATACGTGAAGGAGCGTCGCAGCGAGGAGGAGGCGAGCCAGCTCCTCGAGGAGGCGCTCGAGCAGCTCCGCGCCCGCCGCGGCACGGTCAAGGCCACCAAGTAGGTCGTAGACCGCACACGACACATGAACGCCCCCGTCCTGAGGACGGGGGCGTTCTTGGTGCTCGCGCTCCTCGCGGCGAGGTCGACCCGCCGGGAGGAGCATCCACGCCGGAGACGACGAAGGGCGGATCCCGGAGGATCCGCCCTTCGTGCCGAGCCCGGCTCACGCCGGGGCGGCGGTCAGTACGACGACAGCCGGAGGTTCTCCGGCACGTCAGCGGCCGCCTCGCGGTCGATGAAGAACACCGTCCGCTTGCGTCCCTTGATGCCCGCGACGGGCACCTCGGTGCGGTCGGCGCCCGCGAGCGCGAGACCGAGCGCGAACGCCTTGTCCGGACCGGCCAGCACCATCCAGATGCGCAGCGACGAGTTCAGCACCGGCAGGGTGAGCGAGATGCGCTCCGCCGGCGGCTTCGGCGAGTTGCGCACCGGGATCACCGCAGCGTCCATGGTGCGGATGCCCTCGCTGTCCGGGAAGAGCGACGCGACGTGCCCGTCCGGCCCGACGCCGAGGAACGTGATGTCGAACCGGGGGATCGAGGTGTCGCCGTTCGCGTGGGCGGCGAGCTCCGCCGTGTACGCGGCGACGGCCTCGTCGAGGCTGAGACCCGCATCGCTCGCGCCCATGGCGTGGACGTTCTCCGCGGGCAGGTCGATGTGGTCGAGGAGGGCCGTGCGCACCGTGGTGTCGTTGCGCTCCGGGTCGCCCTGGGGCAGCCACCTCTCATCGCCGAACCAGAAGTGGACCCGGGTCCAGTCGACGCTGTCGCGCGCCGCGGACTCGTTGACGGCCGCGAGGATGCTCGGGCCGACCGTCCCTCCGGTGAGGACGACGTTGGCGGTCTCCTCTTCATCCAGGATGTCGACGAGCTTCGTGAGGAAGCGCGCGGCGACGGAGCCGGTCATGGCCTTCTTGTCGGGGTGCACGAGCACCCTGCGGTCGTTCGTCATCGGTCTCCCGAGTCCTTCCGTGCGGTGGTGGACGCGGAGATGTACCCCTGGCCGGCGGCGGCGCGCTCGAGGCCGTGACGGATCACGTCGCCGTAGAGCGCGTCGGGGTCGAGGCGCCGCAGCTCCTCGGCCAGGCAGTCGCGGAGGCTCCGGCGGGGGAGGCTCACATCGTGCGTCGGCTGGTTCGGCTGCTTGAGCGTCGCCACGTTGGCGATGGGCCGGTCGAGGTCGATGACGCCCGACGCGCGGTGGAGGCGCACTCCGTGGATCCCGCTCGAGCCGGTGGCCCGCGTGGTGACCTCGTGCAGCACGGGGACCTGTAGCTGCAGTCCGAGCCACGCGGCGAGCAGCACGGTGGAGGGGGAGTCGGCGGCGCCGGACACCTCCACCTGGGTCACGGGCTCGTACGGCGGCTGGTCGAGCACCGCGGCGAGCAGCGCGCGCCAGAGCGTGAGGCGCGTCCACGCGAAGTCCGTGTCACCGGGGGCGTACGTCGCCGCCAGGTGCTGCAGGGCGACGCGCGGGTTGCTGCTCGTGGAGGAGTCCGTGATGCGGCGCTGCGCGATGCGGCCGAGCGGCGACTGGCTGACGACCGCGGGGGCGTCGTGCGGCCACCAGGCGACGACGGGCGCATCGGGGAGGAGGAGGCCCGTGACCAGGCTCTCCTCGTCCTCGGCGGCCGCGCCGTAGACGCGGAGCACGACGACCTCGCTCGCGCCGGCGTCGCCGCCCACGCGGATCTCGGCGTCGACGCGGGCCTTCTCGGTCGTCGTCTCCGATTCGGCACCGCGCTGGGTGGAGATGACGATGACGCGCATGGGGTGCTCGCGCGACGCGTCGTTGGCCGCCTCGATGGCCTCCTCCTCGCTGCCGAGCGAGGTGGAGATCACGAGCGTCAGGACGCGACCGAGGGCGACCGCGCCGCCCTCCTCGCGGATCTTGACGAGCGCCTTCGAGATCTTGGCGGTGGTGGTGTTCGGCAGATCGACTCTCATGGCCGCCTCCAGGTCCGTCCGTCGCGGGCGAGGAGCTCGTCGGCCGAGGCCGGCCCCCAGGTGCCCGGACGGTACTGCTCGGGCTGGCCCTGCGTGCGCCAGAATTCTTCGATGGGGTCCAGGATCTTCCAGCTCAGCTCGACCTCCTGGTGGCGGGGGAAGAGCGGCGGGTCGCCGAGCAGCACATCGAGGATGAGCCGCTCGTACGCCTCCGGGCTCGCCTCGGTGAAGGCGTGGCCGTAGCCGAAGTCCATGGTGACGTCGCGCACCTGCATCCCCGCGCCCGGCACCTTGGAGCCGAAGCGGATGGTGACGCCCTCGTCGGGCTGCACGCGGATGACGAGCGCGTTCTGTCCGAGGGCCGACGTCTGGTCTTCCGCGAACAGGTTCTGAGGCGCGCGCTTGAACACGACCGCGATCTCCGTCACGCGGCGGCCGAGGCGCTTGCCCGCTCGCAGGTAGAAGGGCACGCCCGACCAGCGGCGCGTGTTGATGTCGAGCCGCATGGCGGCGTAGGTCTCGGTCAGGGACTCGGGGTCCATGCCGTCCTCGTCGAGGAAGCCCACGACCTCCTCGCCGCCCTGCCAGCCGCCGGCGTACTGCCCGCGGGCCGTGGCGGTGGAGAGGTCCTTCGGCAGGCGCACCGCGGACAGCACCTTCTCTTTCTCGTCCCGGAGGCTCGACGCGTCGAACGCGACGGGTTCCTCCATGGCCGTGAGGGCGAGGAGCTGCAGGAGGTGGTTCTGGATCACGTCGCGGGCCGCGCCGATGCCGTCGTAGTAGCCAGCACGGCCGCCCACGCCGATGTCCTCGGCCATGGTGATCTGCACGTGGTCCACGTAGTTGGCGTTCCACAGGGGCTCGTAGAGCTGGTTCGCGAAGCGCAGCGCCAGGATGTTCTGGACCGTCTCCTTGCCCAGGTAGTGGTCGATGCGGAACACCGAGTCCGGCGGGAAGACCGACTCGACGACCGCGTTGAGCTCGCGCGCCGTCGTGAGGTCGCTCCCGAAGGGCTTCTCGATGACGACGCGGCGCCAGTGGCCCTCCTTCTGGTCCGCGAGGCCCGAGCGGCGGAGCTGCTCGGTGACCAGCGGGAAGGACTTCGGCGGGATCGACAGGTAGAACGCGTGGTTCCCCATCGTGCCGCGCTCGCGGTCGAGCTCCTCCGTGATGTCCTTCAGCGTCTGGAACGCCTCGTCATCGTCGAAGGTGCCCTGCACGAAGCGGATGCCCTGCGCCAGCTGGCGCCAGACGTCCTCGTCGAACTTGGTGCGCGAGTACTGCTTGACGGCCTCGTACACGACCTGCTCGAAGTCCTGGTCCTCCCAGTCCCTCCGGGCGAAGCCGATGAGCGCGAAGCCGGGGGGCAGGAGCCCCCGGTTGGCGAGGTCGTAGACGGCCGGCATCAGCTTCTTGCGCGACAGGTCACCCGTCACGCCGAAGATGATGAGGCTGCTCGGCCCCGCGATGCGGTTCAGCCGTCGATCAGACGGGATCCGCAGTGGATTGAATTCCGGGGTGATATCCACCGGCGACATGTAACTCCTCGATCTGCCGGACGCGTCCGGCGATGCGGTCATTCGAGCGTCGAGAGCAGGGCCCGGGCGTCCGTGGTGGGATCGGTCAGGTTCAGTCGCAGGACGGGACGACCGTGCTCGGCGAGCACGGTGGCGTCGCCGGCGGCCTGCGCCTGGATGAGCTGCCCGAAGGTGAAGGGGCGGTCGGGGATCTCGAGATCCTCGGCCGCGTCCGCGGTGATCTGCAGGAACACGCCGACGGGGGTGCCGCCCTTGTGGAACTGCCCCGTGGAGTGGAGGAAGCGCGGACCCCAGCCGAACGTGACGGGCCGGCCGACCTTGCGGGCGACGGCGTCGAGGAGGCGCTCGAGCTCGGGGAGGGCGAGGCGGTCGACGAAGGCCTGCACGGCGACGTAGCCCGTCGGGCCGACCTGCGCGAGCAGGGCGTCGATCGCGGAGGAGACGTCGGTCGCGCCCTCGGTGACCTCGCTGGTGCCGCGGACCTCGATGCCGTCCGTCGTGACGACGGGGGCCTCCGGCGCGGGACGGTCGTCGAGCAGCCCGCGCGCGGCGACCTTGGCGGCCTCCACGTCGGGCTGGTCGAAGGGGTTGATCTCGAGCAGGCGGCCCGCGACGGCGACGGCGTACTCCCACGTGAGGATCTGCGCGCCGAGCGTGCCGCTGATGACGATCTCGCCCTCGGCCGCGTCGTGCGCGTCGACGTCGGCGACGAGCCGCGCGATCTGCAGGTCGGCGAGGCCGAGCGCGAGCTCAGGGGCGTCGGTCGGCAGCACGACGGGCAGGAGGCCCGTTCCGAGCTTGCCGGTGGACTCCGCGATGAGCTGCTCGACCCAGTCGCCGAAGCCCACGATGTGCGTGCCGTCGGAGACGATACCGAGCTTGTCCTTCAGCGGCGAGGTGCCGGCGATCGCGGCGCCGAGCACGAGGCCCGGGTTCGAGACGTCGTCGACGGCGAGCTGCGCCGAGGCCGCCTCCGCTTCGTCGAGCAGGCCGCCGATGTCGGCGCCCGCGAGGCCCGACGGCACGAGGCCGAAGGCGGTCAGCGCGCTGTAGCGGCCGCCCACGTCGGGGTCCGCGTTGAAGACGCGGTAGCCGTCGGCGCGGGCCGACTCGTCGAGCGGGGAGCCCGGGTCGGTCACGATGACGATGCGCGTGGTCGGGTCGATGCCCGCCTCGCGGAACGACTTCTCGTAGACGCGCTTCTGGCTGTCGGTCTCGAGCGTGGAGCCGGACTTCGACGAGATGACGACCGCCGTGGTGGCGAGGCGGTCGCCGAGCGCGGCGAGGACCTGGCCGGGGTCGGTCGAGTCCAGGACCGTGAGCTCGACGCCCGCGGTGCGGGTGATGACCTCGGGCGCGAGCGAGGATCCGCCCATGCCGCCGAGGACGATGTGGTCGACGCCCTGGCCGCGGAGCTCCTCGCGGAGCGCCGTGATCTCGGCGACGAGGGGACGGGATACGGAGACCGCCTGGGTCCAGCCGAGGCGCTTGGTGGCCTCGGACTCGGCGTCGGGGCCCCAGAGGGTGCCGTCGAGCCCCGTGATGCCGGAGGCGACGTGCGCCTCGACGAGCGCGGGGACGTGGGTCTCGACGGCCGTGGCCGCCGCGCCGCTCAGCGCGATGCGGACGCTCACTTGGCGCCGTCCAGGGCGGTCGTCACGGTCTCGATGAGCTCGCTCCACGACACCTTGAACTTCTCGACGCCCTCCTTCTCGAGGAGCTCCGTGACCTCCTTGTAGGAGATGCCGAGTCCGTCGACCGCGTTGAGGACCTCGTTGGCGGCGTCGTAGGAGCCCGTGATGGTGTCGCCCTCGATGACCCCGTGGTCGAAGGTCGCGTCGAGCGTCTTCTCGGGCATCGTGTTGACGACGTCCGCCGCGACGAGCTGCGTCACGTAGAGCGTGTCGGGCAGGTCGGGGCTCTTGACGCCGGTGGACGCCCAGAGGGGGCGCTGCTTGTTGGCGCCGGCGCCGAGGAGGCCCTGGGCGCGCTCGGAGGCGAAGGACTGCTCGAACGCCTGGTAGGCGAGCTGCGCGTTGGCGACGCCGGCCTTGCTCTTGAGCGCGGTGGCCTCCTCGGTGCCGATCGCGTCGAGGCGCTTGTCGATCTCGGTGTCGACGCGCGACACGAAGAAGGAGGCGACCGAGTGGATGGTCGACAGGTCGATGCCCGCCGCCTTCGCCTTCTCGAGGCCGGTCAGGTACGCGTTGATGACCTCGCGGTAGCGCTCGAGCGAGAAGATCAGGGTGACGTTGACGCTGATGCCGGCGCCGATGACCTCGGTGATGGCCTCGAGGCCCTCGCGGGTCGCGGGGATCTTGATCATGACGTTGGGCTCGGAGATCTTGTCCCACAGCTTGTGGGCCTCGTCGATGGTCGCCTGGGTGTCGTTGGCGAAGTCGGGGGAGACCTCGATCGAGACGCGGCCGTCGAAGCCGACGGTGCGGTCGTAGACCGGCCGGAAGATGCGCGCTGCCTCGCCGACGTCACGGGTGGTGATCTCGAAGACCGCGCGGTCGACGTCGGCGCCGTCGGCTGCGAGCTCGCGGACCTGGGCGTCGTACGCCTCGCCCTTGGCGAGGGCCGACGCGAAGATGGTGGGGTTCGTCGTGATGCCGACGACGTCGCGCTCGGCGATCACCTTCTCGATGCCCTTGGCATCGATGCGCTCGCGGGACAGGTCGTCGAGCCAGATGCTGACGCCCGCGGCGGAGAGCTGCGCGGTGGGGGAAGTGGTGTCGGTCATGTTGCCTTCTTCTCGCTGGTTGTGAGGTTCTGGGGGAGGGGCGCACGCGTGCGCCCCTCCCGGGTACCCGGCCGACGCGCTGGTGGGCGCTCGGTCGGGGCGGGCCGGCGGGGAGCGGAGCAGCTCGGCCGCCCCGCTCCTCGTCAGCTTCTAGAGGGAGGCGATGGACTCCTTGGCCGCTGTGACGACGGCCTCCGTGGTGATGCCGAACTCGCGGTACAGGACCTCGTACTCGGCGCTCGCGCCGAAGTGCTCGATCGAGATGCTGCGGCCGTGGTGCCCGACGTACTGCTTCCAGGAGAGCGAGATGCCCGCCTCGACGGACACGCGCGCGGCGACCGCCTCGGGGAGCACGTGCTCCTTGTACGCGGCGTCCTGCTCCTCGAACCACTCGAGGCTCGGGGCGCTGACGACGCGGGCCTTGATGCCGTCCGCGGCGAGGGCCTCGCGGGCCTCGACGGCGAACTGGACCTCGGAGCCCGTGGCGATGAGGATGACGTCGGGCGTGCCCTCGGTGTCGGCGAGGATGTACGCGCCCTTGGCGACGCCGGCGGCCGAGGCGTACTCGGTGGCCGTGGCGTCGCCCGTGCCGCGCTCGAGCACCGGGAGGTTCTGGCGCGAGAGCGCCAGGCCCGCGGGGCCCATGCGACGGGTGAGGATCGTCTTCCACGCCTGCGCGGTCTCGTTGGCGTCCGCGGGGCGGATGACGTCGAGGCCCGGGATGGCGCGGAGGCTGGCGAGCTGCTCCACCGGCTGGTGGGTCGGCCCGTCGCCGCCGAGGGCGACCGAGTCGTGCGTCCAGACGAAGATCGACGGCGCCTTCATGAGCGCGGCGAGACGGACCGCCGGGCGCATGTAGTCGCTGAAGATGAGGAACGTGCCGCCGAACGGACGCGTGTTGCCGTGCAGGACGATGCCGTTGAGGATCGCGCCCATGGCGTGCTCGCGGATGCCGAAGTGGAGGACGCGGCCGTAGGGCTCGCCCTTCCACATGCCGGTCGAGCGCTCGGCGGGCACGAAGGACGGCGCCGACTCGATGGTCGTGTTGTTCGACTCGGCGAGGTCGGCGGAGCCGCCCCACAGCTCGGGCATGACCTCGGCGATGGCGTTGATGACCTTGCCGGACGCGGCGCGCGTCGAGACGTCCTTGCCCGCGGGGAACACGGGGAGCGCCTCGTCGAGGCCCTCGGGGGCGTCGCCGGCGAGGACGCGGTCGAGCAGCGTCTTGCGCTCGGGGTTCGCCTCGGCCCACGCGGCGAGCTTCTCGTCCCACTCGCGGTGCTGCTGCTGGCCGCGCTCGACGGCCTGGCGGGTGTGCTCGAGGACGCCGTCCGGCACCTCGAAGCTCTTCTCGGGGTCGAAGCCGACGATCTGCTTGACGGCCGCGAGCTCCTCGGCGCCGAGCGCGGAGCCGTGGATCTTGCCCGAGTTCTGCTTCTTCGGGGACGGCCAGCCGATGATCGTCTTGAGGATGATGAGCGACGGCTTGCGCGTCTCGGCCTTGGCGGCCTCGACGGCGTCGAACAGCTCCTGCACGTCCTCGACGTACTCGCCGGTCTTCTTCCAGTCGACGTGCTGCACGTGCCAGCCGTAGGCCTCGTAGCGCGCGGCGACGTCCTCGGTGAAGGCGATGTCGGTGTCGTCCTCGATGGAGATCTGGTTGCTGTCGTAGATCGCGATGAGGTTGCCGAGCTCCTGGTGCCCCGCGAGGGAGGAGGCCTCGGAGGTGATGCCCTCCTGCATGTCGCCGTCGCCGGCGATCACGTACACGAAGTGGTCGAAGGGGCTCTCGCCGGCGGGGGTCTCGGGGTCGAAGAGGCCGCGCTCGTAGCGGGCGGCGTAGGCGAAGCCCACGGAGGAGGCGAGGCCCTGGCCGAGCGGGCCGGTGGTGATCTCGACGCCGTCGGTGTGCCCGTACTCCGGGTGGCCCGGGGTCTTGGAGTCCCACGTGCGGAGGGCCTGGAGGTCCTCGATCTCGAGGCCGTAGCCGCCGAGGAAGAACTGCGTGTACTGCGTGAGCGAGCTGTGGCCCACCGAGAGGATGAACCGGTCGCGACCGATCCAGGTGCTGTCGGACGGGTCGCGGCGCATGACCTTCTGGAACAGGAGGTAGGCCGCCGGGGCCAGGCTCATGGCGGTGCCGGGGTGACCGTTTCCGACCTTCTCCACCGCGTCCGCGGCGAGGATCCGTGCGGTGTCGACCGCCTTGCTGTCGATGGGGTCCCATTGCAATGCTGCCACTTGGTTCTAGCCCTTCTGAAGATGGGGGGAGGCCCAGCCGGACCGCCTATCAGTATAGGGAACACCCACTTGGCCCCAGGTGTTCCGAGCCCGTCGCGACGGGCCCGACGCGGCTCGGCTCGCAGGGGCCGTGGCCTACCATGGGGAGGGAATGTCCGGCGAGTTAGAGGTGCGATGAACGTTGCGGTGCAGAGTCGGGTCGATCGGGAGACGATCGGCGTGGCGAGGAAGACCAAGGCGTACGTCGCACTGACGAAGCCGCGCGTCATCGAGCTCCTGCTCGTGACCACCGCGCCCGTCATGATCCTCGCCCAGGGCGGGTGGCCGAACCCGTGGCTGATCCTCGGCGTGCTTGTCGGAGGAACGCTCAGCGCGGGCAGCGCCAACGCCTTCAACTGCTACATCGACCGCGACATCGACCGCGTCATGAAGCGCACGCAGCGCCGACCCCTGGTGACGGGGGAGCTGACGGATCGCGAGGCGCTCGTCTTCGCCTGGATCATCGGCGTCGCCAGCATCATCTGGCTCGGCGTCATCTCCAACTGGCTGGCCGCGGCGCTCTCGCTGGCCGCCATCCTCTTCTACGTCTTCGTCTACACGCTGTGGCTGAAGCGCCGCACGCCGCAGAACATCGTCTGGGGCGGAGCGGCCGGCTGCATGCCCGTGCTCATCGGGTGGGCCGCCGTCACCGGCGACATCTCCTGGGCGCCGGTGATCCTCTTCATGATCGTGTTCCTCTGGACCCCGCCGCACTACTGGCCGCTGTCCATGAAGTACCGCGACGACTACGCCTCGGTCAACGTGCCCATGCTCGCCGTCGTCCGCGGCCGCGCCGCCGTCGGCCTCCAGACCATCCTGTACTCGTGGGCCACGCTCGCCTGCTCGCTGCTGCTCATCCCGGTCGCGGGCATGGGGCTCGTCTACACGCTCGCCGCGCTCGCGGGCGGCGGCTGGTTCGTCTACGAGACGCACCGCCTGTACGACCTCGCGGTGCGCCACGAGCCCATCAAGCCGATGCGCGTCTTCCACGCGTCGATCTCGTACCTCTCGCTGCTGTTCCTGGCGGTCGGCATCGACCCGCTCCTTCCCTTCTGATCCCCGCGTCGGGTCCGCGGCGCTCGTCCGTCGACTGACGCCCCCGCCGGCCGACGGTCTCCGTCGCGACGACGCCCGGCTCCGCTGACGGCGCTCGAGGCGAGGGACCCAGGGCGCTGGGCCCGGGGGCCGATCAGGACCCGGCTCCTGCTCGTCCGGGCATGTCCGACGACCGCGGACCTCGCGTCCGGGCCCGGGTGGGGATGTCCCGTGGGCTTCGCCCGGGACGACGACGCCCGCCGCGAGCGGTGCTCGGGCGGGCGTCGTCGACGGGACGGGCGGGGATCAGCCCACGTGGGCGGAGCGCCGCGCCTCCGCGGGGGTCAGCCGCAGGGTGTCGGCCCGGCGCGTGGTGCTCAGCAGCGTCGCGGTCATCGCGGAGGCCAGCAGGCACGCGAGGACCATGTGCAGCCCCACGAGGAACTCGGGGAGGCCCGTGCGCGCCTGGATCAGGCCGACGGCGATCTGCACGAGCTCGACCGCGAGGAGCGCCCGGGTCCAGCGCGACACGGCGGTCCACCGGTTGCGGGCCGCGATGACGACCAGGGCGATCGTCAGCCCGAACGTCGTGTACGCCGGCCAGCTGTGGACGTGCTGCAGCAGCTCCGGGTCGAGCCCGTTGCGCGCCGCACCCTGGTCGCCCGCGTGGGGACCGGATCCGGTGACGACGATGCCGACGAGGATCGTGATGCCGACGACGACGGCGGTGGCGCGCGCCAGGGACAGGAAGGAGGACGGGACCGAGCGCTCGGCCTCGTCGAGCGGGTGGTAGGTGCGCCACACCAGCACGGTGGACAGCACGACGAGCACCACGGACACCACGAAGTGGAGGCCGACGACGTACGGGTTCAGTCCGGTCAGGACGGTGATGCCGCCGATGACCCCTTGCGCGGGGATGCCGAGGCCGATGGCGAGCGCGATCGAGAAGAGGCCGCGTCCGCGGTTCCGGAGACGCAGGACGGCGAGGAACGTGGCGATCGCCACGATCACCAGCACGAAGGTGAGCAGGCGGTTGCCGAACTCGATGACGCCGTGCACGCCCATCTCGGGCGTCGACACGAACGAGTCGGCGGTGCACCGCGGCCACGTCGGGCACCCCAGTCCCGATCCCGTGAGACGGACGAGCCCGCCCGTGCCGACGACGAGCGTCTGCACGACGAGAGTGGTCCAGACGAGCATCCGCGTGACGCGGGTGATCCCGTCCGGCAGCCGCTCCCGCAGCCGCCTGCCGACCATGAGGGTCTGATCTAGCACGCTCCCACTGGGAGACTGCCCCGCATCGGTGCCGTGAGTCACTGCCTGCCTTCCGCGCCCGCTGGATTGCCCGTAGAATCGGGTGGTTCATGGAACACGTCGGGTCTTGCAGCATCCGGCACGTCAGCGAGGACGGCGGGAACAAGTCCACCCGCGTTCCTGTTCATCCTAAGAGGGGCGCGGGGCGTGGAGCCGCCGCATCCCGGACACCCACAGTCTTCCTCTCGTCACCGAAGCGGCGTCGCCGTGCGGGGGGTATGCCGATACGGCGCTGATACGCCCAGATCGTCAGGAAAGCAGGTAGCCATGTCGGATGTGCTCATCGACCGACCGGAGCTCGAGAGCCTGGGGCAGTACGAGTTCGGATGGTCCGACTCGGACGTCGCCGGCGCCTCGGCCAAGCGCGGCATCTCCCCGCAGGTCGTCGCCGACATCTCGCGGCGCAAGAGCGAGCCCGAGTGGATGCTCGCCAACCGCATGAAGGGCTACGAGCTCTTCGGCAAGAAGCCCATGCCGACGTGGGGAGCCGACCTGTCCGGCATCGACTTCGACAACATCAAGTACTTCGTGCGCTCCACGGAGAAGCAGGCCCAGACATGGGAGGACCTGCCCGACGACATCAAGAACACGTACGAGCGGCTCGGCATCCCCGAGGCGGAGCGCCAGCGACTCGTCTCCGGCGTCGCGGCCCAGTACGAGTCCGAGGTCGTCTTCCACTCCATCCAGAAGGAGCTCGAGGACCAGGGCGTCATCTTCATGGACACCGACACGGCGCTGCGCGAGCACCCGGACCTGTTCAAGGAGTACTTCGGCACCGTCATCCCCGCGGGCGACAACAAGTTCGCCGCGCTGAACACGGCCGTGTGGTCGGGCGGCTCGTTCGTGTACGTGCCCAAGGGCGTGCACGTCGAGATCCCGCTGCAGGCGTACTTCCGCATCAACACCGAGAACATGGGCCAGTTCGAGCGGACGCTGATCATCGCGGACGAGGGCAGCTACGTTCACTACATCGAGGGCTGCACCGCCCCCATCTACAAGTCCGACTCGCTGCACTCCGCGGTCGTCGAGATCATCGTGAAGAAGGACGCCCGCGTCCGCTACACGACCATCCAGAACTGGTCGAACAACGTCTACAACCTCGTCACCAAGCGGGCGACGGCGGCCGAGGGCGCGACGATGGAGTGGATCGACGGCAACATCGGCTCCAAGGTCACGATGAAGTACCCCTCCATCTACCTCATGGGCGAGCGCGCCAAGGGAGAGACCCTGTCCGTCGCCTTCGCGGGCCCCGGCCAGCACCAGGACGCCGGCGCGAAGATGGTGCACATGGCGCCGTACACGCAGTCGTCGATCGTCTCCAAGTCCATCGCGCGCGGCGGCGGCCGGGCAGGCTACCGCGGCGAGATCCGCGTGGACGCGGCGGCGCACCACTCCGCCAACACGGTCCGCTGCGACGCGCTGCTGGTCGACACGATCTCGCGCTCCGACACGTACCCCGCGATCGACATCCGCGTGGACGACGTCCAGCTCGGGCACGAGGCTACGGTCTCGCGCGTGAGCGAGGAGCAGCTGTTCTACCTGATGAGCCGGGGCATGCCCGAGGACGAGGCCA
This sequence comes from Clavibacter sp., assembly GCF_014802555.1. NCBI lineage: Bacteria > Bacillati > Actinomycetota > Actinomycetes > Micrococcales > Microbacteriaceae > Clavibacter > Clavibacter sp. Next base: position 26,816 of record NZ_JAAVCB010000035.1, read on the forward strand.
TGGCCATGATCGTCCGCGGCTTCATCGAGCCCATCGCCCGAGAGCTGCCCATGGAGTACGCGCTCGAACTCAACAAGCTCATCGAGATGGGCATGGAAGGATCCGTCGGCTAGATGACGACCCCACTCGCCACCACAGAAGCCCCCGTCCCCGCCGACCAGCACGGCAACCGGGCGCACACCGACGGAGGGTGGGCGGCAGTCCCCATCCAGACCCGCTCCGAGCGCTTCACGTCCACGGACGTCGAGGCCTTCGAAGCGGTCACCGGCCGCGAGGCCGTTTGGAAGCTGACGCCCGTCCGCCGGCTCGACGACCTCATCTCCGGTGACCTCGACGGCTCCCGCTACCCGGTCACGCACAGCGGGGCCGACGGAACGTCCGTCTCCTGGATCCCCCGCGACGATGCACGCATCGGCACCGCGGGAGCCCCGGAGGACCGCGCCCAGGCCAACGCCTGGTCGTCCTTCGGCGAGGTGCTCGCCATCGCGGTCACGGGGGAGGAGCGCGTCACCGTCACGGTCGGCCGCTCCGAGCTCGGGCTCGCGCCGCGCGCCGCGCACACCCTGATCACCGCCGCCCCGTTCAGCCGCGGCGTCGTCATCCTCGACAACGTCGGATCGGCGTCCCTCGTCGAGAACGTCGAGATCGTCGTCGGCGACCAGGCCGAGCTCACGGTCGTCACCGTGCAGCAGTGGGACGACGAGGCGCGCCACCTGGCCGCCCACCAGGCCGTCGTCGGACGTGACGCGAAGCTCAAGCACGTGGTGGTGACGCTCGGCGGATCCATCGTGCGCGTGAACCCCTCGGCCCACCTCTCGAACGAGGGCGCGGACGGCGAGCTCCTCGGCGTGTACTTCGCCGACGCGGGCCAGCACCTCGAGCAGCAGGTGTACGTCGACCACGACGCCCCCAACACCCGCAGCCGGGTCACCTACAAGGGCGCGTTGCAGGGGAAGGGCGCGCGCACCGTGTGGATCGGCGACGTCCTCATCCGCCGCTCGGCGCCCGGCACCGACAGCTACGAGCAGAACCGCAACCTCGTCCTCACGGACGGCACGCGCGCCGACTCCGTCCCGAACCTCGAGATCGAGACCGGCGACATCGCCGGCGCCGGCCACGCGAGCGCCACGGGCCGCTTCGACGACGAGCAGCTGTTCTACCTGCAGGCCCGCGGGATCACCGAGGAGGAGGCGCGTCGCCTCGTCGTCCGCGGCTTCCTCAGCGAGATCGTGCAGCAAATCGGCGTGCCCGACCTGGAGGAGCGGCTGCAGGCCGCCATCGAGGCCGAGCTCTCCGCCAGCACCTCCACGGAGACGATCCGATGACTGCCGTCCGCATCTGCGCGGTCGACGACCTCGACGTGAATGAGGCGCTCCGCATCGAGATCGAGGGCCTCGCCATCGCGCTCGTCAAGGACTCCTCGGGAACGGTGCACGCCATCGGCGACACCTGCACGCACGGCGACATCTCGCTCGCCGAGGGCTTCGTCGAGGGCGACACCCTGGAGTGCTGGGCCCACGGCTCGAAGTTCTCCCTCGAGACGGGCAAGCCGCGCACGCTGCCGGCGTACGAGCCCGTCCCCGTCTACCCCGTGACGATCGTGGACGGCGACATCCACATCGACACCACCCCGAAGAGCTAGAGGAACCGCACGCATGTCAACTCTCACCATCACCGACCTGCACGTCAGCGTCGACACCGAGCAGGGTCGCAAGCAGATCCTCAAGGGCGTCGACCTCACGATCAACGAGGGCGAGATCCACGCGATCATGGGCCCGAACGGCTCCGGCAAGTCCACGCTGGCCTACACGATCGCGGGCCACCCCAAGTACCACGTCGACTCCGGCTCCATCACGCTCGACGGCGTCGAGGTCCTCGACATGACGGTCGACGAGCGCGCCCGTGCAGGCCTGTTCCTGGCCATGCAGTACCCGGTCGAGATCCCCGGCGTCACCACCACTAACTTCCTCCGCACCGCGAAGACCGCGATCGACGGGGAGGCCCCGGCCATCCGCGGCTGGATCAAGGACGTGCGCACGTCGATGGCGGCGCTGAAGATGGATCCCGCGTTCGCCGAGCGCAACGTCAACGAGGGCTTCTCGGGCGGCGAGAAGAAGCGCAACGAGGTGCTGCAGCTCGAGCTGCTCAAGCCGAAGTTCGCCGTGCTCGACGAGACCGACTCCGGCCTCGACGTCGACGCGCTGAAGATCGTGTCCGAAGGCGTCAACCGCGCGAAGGCGAACACGGGCCTCGGGCTCCTGCTCATCACGCACTACACGCGCATCCTCCGCTACATCCAGCCGGACTTCGTGCACGTGTTCGTCGCGGGCCGCGTCGCCGAGCAGGGCGGCCGCGAGCTGGCCGACCGGCTCGAGGACGAGGGCTACGACCGCTTCCTGACGCCCTCGACCACGGTGGACGCGTGAGCACCCAGAGCACGCTGACCCCGCAGAAGTTCGACGAGGTCGAGGAGGCGCTCAAGGACGTCATGGATCCCGAGCTGGGGATCAACGTGGTCGACCTGGGCCTCATCTACGACCTGGCGTGGGACGACGAGAACGACGCCCTCATCATCCACATGACGCTGACGTCCGCGGGCTGCCCGCTCACCGACGTGCTCGAGGAGCAGACCGCCGAGGCGCTCGACGGCGTCGTGGCCGCGTTCCGCATCAACTGGGTGTGGATGCCGCCGTGGGGTCCCGACCGGATCACCGACGACGGCCGCGACATGATGCGGGCGCTCGGCTTCTCCATGTGATCGTCGCCCGACCGCTCGTCCACGACGGCCCCACCCTCCCGGTGGGGCCGTCGTCACGTCTCCCGACCCGCCGCAGGGAGGGCTGCGCCGCCGTCGTCTCGTACACTGGACGGGTCGGGTCCGATGGACGCCCTCGACCGACCGGGCTCGACCCCCTCTGCTGCGGGTCGCCCACCTCCCACGGACCGTGGGACATCCGCTCAACAGAAGGACCTCTCACCGTGCTCGCTGTACACGACCTGGAGCTGCGCGTCGGCGCCCGCGTCCTCATGGAGGACGTCTCGTTCCGGGTGAGCCCGGGGGACAAGATCGGCCTCGTCGGCCGCAACGGCGCGGGCAAGACGACGCTCACCAAGATCCTCGCGGGAGAGGGCCAGCCCACGGGCGGCCGCATCGACCGCTCGGGCGAGATCGGCTACCTGCCGCAGGATCCGCGCTCGGGCAACCCGGAGGACCTGGCCCGCACGCGCATCCTCGACGCCCGCGGGCTCGGGACGCTGTCGCTCGACATGCAGCGCGCGATGCTCGACATGGCGTCGACGGACGACAAGGTCTCCGCGAAGGCGATGAAGGACTACGGCCGGCTCGAGGAGCGCTTCGTCGCGCTCGGCGGGTACGCAGCCGAGGCCGAGGCCGCGTCCATCGCGAGCAACCTCAGCCTGCCCGACCGGATCCTCGACCAGCCGCTCAGCACCCTCTCTGGCGGCCAGCGCCGCCGCATCGAGCTCGCGCGGATCCTGTTCTCCGGCGCCGACACGATGCTCCTCGACGAGCCCACCAACCACCTCGACGCCGACTCCGTCACCTGGCTCCGCGAGTTCCTCAAGGGGTACCAGGGCGGGCTGATCGTGATCAGCCACGACGTCGAGCTCGTCGGCGACACCGTGAACCGCGTCTTCTACCTCGACGCCAACCGCATGGTCATCGACATCTACAACATGGGCTGGAAGCACTACCTGCGCCAGCGCGCCGCCGACGAGGAGCGCCGTAAGAAGGAGCGCGCCAACGTCGAGAAGAAGGCGGGCGTCCTCCAGCTGCAGGCCGCGAAGTTCGGCGCCAAGGCGTCGAAGGCGGCCGCCGCCCACCAAATGGTGCGCCGCGCGGAGAAGATGCTGTCCGGCCTCGAGGAGGTGCGCGCCGTCGACCGCGTCGCCAAGCTCCGCTTCCCCGAGCCCGTCGCCTGCGGGCGCACGCCGCTCATGGCGAGCGACCTCAGCAAGAACTACGGGTCCCTCGAGATCTTCACGGCCGTGGACCTCGCGATCGACCGCGGCAGCAAGGTCGTCATTCTCGGGCTCAACGGCGCGGGCAAGACGACGCTGCTGCGGATCCTCGCGGGCGTCGACGAGCCCGACACGGGCCGGCTCGAGCCCGGCCACGGCCTGCGCATCGGCTACTACGCGCAGGAGCACGAGACCATCGACGTGAAGCGCAGCGTGCTGGAGAACATGGTCTCCTCCTCGCCCGACATCTCCGAGATGGAGGCGCGTCGCGTGCTCGGCTCGTTCCTCTTCACGGGCGACGACTCGGCGAAGCCCGCCGGAGTCCTGTCCGGTGGCGAGAAGACGCGCCTGGCGCTCGCGATGATCGTGGTGTCCGGCGCGAACGTGCTGCTCCTCGACGAGCCCACCAACAACCTCGACCCCGCGAGCCGCGAGGAGATCCTCGGCGCGCTGAACACGTACTCCGGGGCCGTGGTGCTCGTGAGCCACGACTCGGGTGCGGTCGAGGCGCTGAACCCGGAGCGCGTCCTCATCATGCCGGAGGGCACCGAGGACCACTGGAGCCCCGACTACATGGACCTCATCGAGCTCGCCTGACCCGACCAGGCGGGCCGGACACGACCCGTCAGGAGCCCGCGGGGTGTCGGCTCAGCGCGCCTCGTCGAGGATCCGGTCCTCGACGTCGGCGTCCGAGGGCTGCTTGCGGGCCCGCTTGGCCTGACGGGCGCGCTCGCGGTCCTGCTCCTCGGGATCGTCCGCGTTGATGATGCGGTACTCGTTGCGGATCGCGACGCCGAGGCCGACGAACGCGATGATTGCGAACACCAGCCACTGGAACGCGTAGGAGAGGTGCGGGCCCTCGTCCTCCTCGGGGCGCGGCGTCGCGAAGGGGGCGGCGTCGGCGGGGGCGGGATCCTCCGAGATCAGGAGCCCGTACGCGCCCGTGAACGTGGGTGAGCCGACGCGCGCGGCGATGTCGGGCAGGTTGACGGTCGCGATCTGGCCCTCGGGCGCCGAGCGACCCGGCAGCTCCGGCTCGCCCGCCTTGAGGCGCGCCGTGACCGTGACCTCGCCGACGGGCGGGGCGGGGACGGAGTCGGGGGAGTCCTGCGAGTTGCCGATGGGCACCCAGCCCCGGTCGACCACGAACACCCGCCCGTCGTCGAGGCGCAGGGGCGTGAGGACCTCGAAGCCGGGCTGCCCGTTGAAGGGCCGGTTCCGTGCGAGCAGCTGCTGGTCGACCAGGTAGGTGCCGGTCATCGTGACCGGGGTCCACTTCTGCGTGTCGACGTACGCCGACGTGTCGGCGAGCACCTGGTCGACGGGCTGCGGGGCGCGGTCCCAGTTGTCCTCGACCTTGGCGATCTCGGCGAGTGCCTCGTCCCGGCGCGCGAACTGCCAATGGCTGAGGAGGACGCAGGCGATGGCGAAGACCACGGCGACCGCGAGGTACCCGGCCCACCTGCGGTTGAGGACGAAGCGCCAGCGGCTCACGCGATCGCCCCCGCGACGGGTGCGTCGAGCGCGGCGACGCGCACCGGGAAGTCGCGCCCGGCGAGGAAGTCGCGGAGGAAGGCGACGTGCTCGTCGCACGCCGTCCACGTCTTCACCCGGTCGGCCGTGTGGATGCGCGGGTTCCGCCACTCGACGCGCCAGGCGGCATCGGCGCGGCATCCGGCGCGCGAGCATTCGACGACATCGGAGGACGGCCCGGCGGATCCGAGCCCCCAGGAGGCGAGGCCGCTCACGCGCCGGTCGGGGTGTCGGGCGCGGTCGGCCCGCCCGCGGTCGTCGGACGGGGATCCGGGTCGGGCGTCGGCTCGGGCGCGCGTCCGGTCTCGTAGGTCGTGAACGGCTCGGGCGTGGTGAACGGCTCCGACGCGCGGAAGGGCTCGGAGGGGACGAACGGCTCGGCGGGCGGCGGGAAGCCGGAGTGGCGGGCGGAGACGACGACCACGCCGCCGGGACGCTCGACCGCCGTGCCCTGGTTGCCGCCGACGTTCGCGAGGATGACCGCGAAGTAGGGCAGCACGATGGCGCCGATGGCGGCGACGGCCAGCCACCAGCCCTGGAGGAAGAGGCAGGACAGGATGCAGACCATCCGGATGCTCATCGCGATGGTGTACTTCACCATGCGGGCATGGCGGTCCTCCTGCGGGGACCGGGGGAGGCTGGTGACCGACTGCTGCGGAGCTGGCATGCGTGGATGGTGTCCTTCGCAGGGAGCGACGCGCTCCCCATCGAGACCAGGGTACGCCGCCCCACCGGTAGGCTCGTCCGCGTCCGCAAGCCCCCTCCAAGCCGTAATGGAAGGTTCCCCATGAGCACTGCACGCACCGTCGTCGTCACCGGAGGCAACAGGGGGATCGGGTACGCGATCGCCGAGGAGATGCTGCGCCGCGGCCACCGCGTCGCCGTCACCGCCCGCTCCGGCCAGGGACCCGAGGGCAGCCTCACGGTGCGCGCCGACGTCACCGACGCCGCGTCCGTCGACGCCGCGTTCACCGAGGTCGAGGCCGCGTACGGACCCGTCGAGGTCGTCGTCGCGAACGCGGGCATCACGCGCGACACCCTCATGATGCGGATGAGTGACGACGACTTCACCGAGGTGGTCGACACGAACCTGGGCGGCGCCTTCCGCGTCGTCAAGCGCGCATCCAAGGGCATGCTCAAGGCGCGCTTCGGCCGAATCGTCCTCATCTCCAGCGTCGTCGGCCTGTACGGCTCCGGCGGCCAGGTCAACTACGCGGCGTCCAAGAGCGGGCTGGTCGGCCTCGCCCGCTCCGTCACGCGCGAGCTCGGCGGACGCGGGATCACCGCGAACGTGATCGCCCCCGGCTTCATCGAGACCGACATGACCGCCGAGCTGCCCGAGGCCACCGCCGCCGAGTACAAGAAGTCCATCCCGGCCGGCCGCTACGGCACCGCCGCCGAGGTCGCGGGCGTCGTGGCGTGGGTGTCCTCCGACGAGGCCGCGTACATCTCGGGTGCCGTGATCCCCGTCGACGGCGGCCTCGGCATGGGCCACTGACCCCGACGGTCGGGGAGAGCGCCGTGACCGAACTCCTGGCGGCCTGGGACCTCGGTCCCGCCGCGCTCACCGAGCTGGGGGCCACGCACAACCACGCGTACCGGGTCGACGTCGACGGCGGATCCCGCTACCTGCTGCGCCTGCACGTCGCCCGCCGCAAGCAGCACGAGATCGACCTGGAGCTCGACTGGCTCGACGTGCTCGCGTCGCGGGGCTGGCCGTCGGTGCCCGGTCCGCAGCGCACGCGCGACGGCTCCTGGACGGCGACCGTCGAGGTCGCCGTGCCCGACGACGACGAGGTCGGGCTCCGCCGCGCGGTGGTCGGCGCGTCGGGCGGGCGCGTGGAGCGGCGCCTCGCGAGCCTGCTCACGTGGCACGACGGCGAGATGCTGAGCAGCCTCCCGGCCTCGGCGGACGCGGGGCCGTTCGCCGAGACGCTCGCCGCCCTGCACGCGGCGGGTGCGGATCCGGCGGCCGTCGCCCTGGCCGGACAGCGCCGCCGCTACGACGCGGACTACGCGACCACCCGCCTGGAGCGCCTCGTCGAGGGCTACCCGGGCATCATGGCGGACGGCTCCACCGCCGACGCGCTGGGCGGCGCGATCGAGCAGCTCCGCGCCACGCTGGCGGAGGCCGGGCCGCCGATCATGGTGCACGGCGACTACCACCCCGGCAACCTCATCCAGGGGCCGGACGGGGTGTCCGTCATCGACTTCGACCGCTGCGGCCTCGGCCCCGCCGGGCTCGACGTCGCCGCGGCGATCATGTACCTCGCTCCCCGCCAGCGTGCGCAGTTCCACCGCGCCTACACGGCGGCGGGCGGCAGCACGGGCGTCCCGGACGAGCGCTTCGGCGCGTTCATCTTCCTGGCGTACCTCGACAACGTGACGCACCTCGCGAGCCTGCCGTCGGAGCGGGGGCGGATGCCCGCGAACATCGCGCAGCTCACGGCGATCGCCCGGGCGGTCGTCGCGGGCTGAGGGGCGGGGGCGCGTCGGATCGCGGCGCGTCGGGTCGGGTCGCGTCAGCGCGGCAGGCCGAGGAGCGCCAGCACCTGCGCTAGGTCCCGGCGGTCGATGCACACGTCGGCGCGCCGGCGGACGGCGGGCTTCGCGTCGAACGCGACCGCGAGGCCGGCGACGTGCATCATCTCGAGGTCGTTGGCACCGTCGCCGACCGCCACGACGCGGGCCAGCGGGATCCCGAGGTCGCGGCTCCACTCCTCGACGGCAGCGCGCTTCGCGTCGGCGTCGATGACCGGTCCCGAGACGCGTCCGGTGAGGCGCCCCTCGGTCGTCTCCAGCCGGTTGGCGCGCCAGAGGTCGAGCCCGAGGCGCTCGGCCAGCGGATCCAGCAGCTCGTGGAAGCCGCCCGACACGACGGCGACGACGTGGCCGGCCTCGTGCAGCCCCTGGATCATGCGCGCGGCGCCGGGCGTGACCCGGATCCGCGCCCCGACCTGCGCGTGCACCGAGACCGGCAGGCCGGCCAGCGTCGCGACCCGCGAGCGCAGGCTCTCCGCGAAGTCGAGCTCTCCGCGCATCGCCCGCTCGGTGACGGCGGCGACCTCCTCGAGCGAGCCCGCCTCGGCGGCGAGCAGCTCGATCGCCTCGTCCTCGATCAGGGTCGAGTCCACGTCGAGCACCACGAGCATGCGCGGGAGGGCGCGGGCGACGAGCGGCGCCGGCGTGGTGGTCGTCGTCAGCGTGCTGGGGGCGCTCACGGGGTGACGCGCACGCCCTTGCCCACGACGGTGATGCCGCCGTCGGTCACGGTGTAGCCACGGGCGCGGTCGCGGTCGTGGTCGACCCCGACCATGGCGCCGGGCTCGACCTCGACGTCCTTGTCGAGGATCGCGCGGCTGATCACCGCACCCGCCCCGATGTGGACCTTGTCGAACACGATCGAGTCGACGATGCGGGCGCCCGACTCCGCGATGACCCACGGGCCGAGCACGCTGCGCTCGACGTGGGCGCCGCTGATGACGCCGCCGAGCGAGGTGATGGAGTCGATCATCGTGCCCGTGTTGCCCTGCGCGTCGCGGACGAACTTCGCGGGAGGGCTGTTGAGCTGCTGGCTGAAGATCGGCCAGTCCTTGTTGTAGAGGTTGAACACGGGCAGGGCCGAGATGAGGTCCTGGTGCGCGTCGAAGAACGACTCGATGGTGCCGACGTCGCGCCAGTAGTACCGGTCGCGGTCGTTGGCGCCCGGCACCTCGTTGCGGTTGAGGTCGTAGACGCCGGCGTTGCCCTGCTCGACGAACCACGGGACGATGTCGCCGCCCATGTCGTGCGCCGACTCCGCGTTCTCGCCGTCGCGGCGGACGGCGTCGATGAGCTGGTCCGTGTCGAAGACGTAGTTGCCCATGGAGGCCAGCACCTCGCCGGGGGAGTCGTCGAGGCCCTGCGGGTCCTTCGGCTTCTCGAGGAAGGCGCGGATCTGGTACGGGTTCGCGGGATCCACGTCGATGACGCCGAACTGGTCCGCCAGCTCGATGGGCTGGCGGATGGCCGCGACCGTGGCGCCGTGGCCGGATGCGATGTGCGCGTCGATCATCTGGCTGAAGTCCATGCGGTAGACGTGGTCGGCGCCGACCACGACGACGATGTCGGGCTTCTCGTCGTTGATGAGGTTGAGGCTCTGGAGGATCGCGTCGGCCGAGCCGCTGAACCACCGCTTGCCGAGGCGCTGCTGCGCGGGCACCGAGGCGATGTAGGAGTTGAGCATCTGGTTGAGGCGCCAGGTCTGCGACACGTGGCGGTCGAGCGAGTGCGACTTGTACTGCGTCAGCACGACGATCTGCGTGAGCCCCGAGTTGATGAGGTTGGAGAGCGCGAAGTCGATGAGCCGGTACTGCCCGCCGAACGGGACGGCGGGCTTCGCTCGGTCCGCGGTGAGGGGCATGAGCCGCTTGCCCTCGCCGCCGGCGAGCACGATTCCAAAGATCTTCTTCGATGCCATTGCTCCAGCGTAGATGCACGTCGGGGCATGTACTAGCGTTCGACCAATGCGAGCAGACGTGATCACCAAGGAGTATCCGCCCGAGGTCTACGGGGGTGCCGGCGTCCATGTCACGGAGCTCGTCAAGGCCATGCGGCAGCGGACCGAGGTCGTCGTCCGCGCGTTCGGGGCGCCCCGCGAGGAGCCCGGCGTCTTCTCCTACCCCGTCCCGGCGGAGCTCGCGGGCGCCAACGCGACGCTGCAGACGATGGCCGTCGACCTCGCCATCGCGAGCGACGTCGCGGGCGCCGACGTCGTCCACTCGCACACCTGGTACGCGAACCACGCGGGCCACGTCGCGTCGATGCTGCACGGGATTCCGCACGTCGTCACCGCGCACAGCCTCGAGCCGCTGCGCCCCTGGAAGGCCGAGCAGCTGGGCGGCGGCTACCGCGTCTCCAGCTGGATCGAGCGCACCGCGTACGAGGCGGCGGACGCCGTCATCGCCGTGAGCGACGGCATGAAGCGCGACATCCTCCGCTCCTACCCGGCCCTCGACGAGGCCCGGGTGCACACGGTCTACAACGGCATCGACCTCGAGTCGTGGAAGCCCGTGCACGACGACGAGCTCGTGCGCTCGCTCGGCATCGACCCGTCGCGGCCCTCGGTCGTGTTCGTCGGCCGGATCACCCGCCAGAAGGGCCTGCCCTACCTGCTGCGTGCGGCCGCGCTGCTTCCCGCAGACGTGCAGATGGTGCTGTGCGCGGGTGCGCCCGACACCCCGCAGATCATGGAGGAGGTCACGGCCCTCGTCCGCGGCCTGCAGGAGGGGCGCTCCGGCGTGGTGTGGATCGACCGCCTCCTGCCGCGACGCGAGCTGTCCGCCGTGCTCACCGCCGCCACTGTCTTCGTCTGCCCGTCGGTATACGAGCCGCTCGGCATCGTGAACCTCGAGGCCATGGCCTGCGGCGCTCCCGTCGTCGGCACCGCGACGGGCGGGATCCCGGAGGTCGTCGACGACGGCGTCACCGGCCGCCTCGTCCCCATCGACCAGGCGACCGATGGCACGGGCACGCCCACCGACCCCGAGCGCTTCGTCCGCGACCTCGCCGCGACCCTCACCGAGGTGGTTCAGGACCCGGGGACCGCGATGCGCATGGGCGAGGCGGGGCTCGTGCGCGCCGAGCGGGAGTTCGGGTGGGACCGCATCGCCCGCCAGACCGAGGCGATCTACGCGTCGATCCTGCGCTGATCGCCCGGCTCCGGGCCGCCGTCCGGTCCGCCCGGCGCATCCCACCGCCGGGCGGTGCCAGGGGTCCGGGCCGGTAGACTCGTGCGCATGAGCCACGTCCTCTCCCTGTCCGGAGTGTCCTTCGTCCGGAACGGGACGACCATCCTCGACCAGGTGGACTGGACGGTGGACGGCGACGAGCGCTGGGTCGTCCTCGGCCCGAACGGCGCGGGCAAGACGAGCCTCCTGCAGATCGCCTCCGCCATGCAGCACCCGTCCTCCGGCACCGCGACGGTGCTCGACCACGAGCTCGGCCGCGTCGACGTGTTCGAGCTGCGCTCGCGCATCGGCTTCGCGTCCACCGCGATGGCCCGCCGCATCCCCGCCGACGAGACCGTGCTCGACGTGGTGCTCACCGCGGCGTACTCGGTCACCGGCCGCTGGAACGAGGACTACGAGGACATCGACGTGCGTCGCGCCCAGCGCGTCCTCGCCGAGTGGCGCCTCGGCCACCTCGAGCAGCGCCGCTTCGGCACGCTGAGCGACGGCGAGCAGAAGCGCGTGCAGATCGCGCGCTCGATCATGACCGACCCCGAGCTGCTGCTCCTCGACGAGCCGGCCGCGAGCCTCGACCTCGGCGCGCGCGAGGAGCTGCTGCAGCTGCTCGGCGGCTACGCGTCGGCCCCCGAGGCTCCCGGCATCGTCATGGTCACGCACCACGTGGAGGAGATCCCGCGTGGCTTCACGCACGGCCTCCTCCTGCGCGACGGCGCGGTCGTCGCGTCCGGTCCGCTCGGGGATGTGGTGACGGCCGAGAACCTCGGCCGCACCTTCGGCCTCGACCTCGAGGTCATGCAGGTCGACGGGCGCTTCACCGCCCGCGCCAGCCGCCGCTGATCCGCGCGCCGCTCCCGGCGCGCCGACCCGATCCTGGCACCCGTCTGGTAGACTCGTCCACTGGTCCGGTGAACATCCCGGGCACCCACGCTTCCCACGCAGACACCAGAAACGACGAAGGACACCCCGATGAAGACCGATATCCACCCCAAGTACGCCCCCGTCGTCTTCCGCGACCTCGCCTCCGGCGCGACCTTCCTCACGCGCTCCACCGTGAGCAGCTCCAAGACCATCGTCTGGGAGGACGGCAACGAGTACGCCGTCATCGACGTCGAGATCTCGAGCGAGTCGCACCCGTTCTACACGGGCAAGCAGCGCATCATGGACTCCGCGGGCCGCGTCGAGAAGTTCAACTCGCGCTACGCGGGCTTCGGCACCAAGAAGTAGCAGCCTCTCGCTGCAGCACGACGAAGGGCGCCCGGGTCAGGCCGGGCGCCCTTCGTCGTCCCGGGGCGCCGCGCTCGCGTCGGTAGCATCGCCCGGGGGGACCAGTCCTAGGCGCCGACGTGCCGCTCGGGCCAGGCGCCGGAGGTCGTGAAGGCGGGATCCCGCGTGCGCCGCATGTAGTCCTGGAAGCTCTCCGCCTGCACGCGCGACCAGTCGACCTGGCGGTCGTGCAGGTCGAGGACGGGGATGTCGAGCTGGTCGGCGTAGCGCCCCGCGATGGCCTGGGCGACCCGGCCGGCCGCGATGGCGTCCGCGCCCGCGTCGTGCGCGTCGTCGAGCCGGACGCCGTAGTGCTCGGCGGCGACGGACAGGGTGCGCTTGCCGCGGCGGTAGGTGTCCACGGCCTTGTCGATGACGAGCGGGTCGATGACGGGGCCGGTGTCGCGCAGCGGCTCGACCCCGTGGCGCACGGCCTCGCGGTTGAGGAGCGTGAGGTCGTAGGGCGCGTTGTAGACGACGAGCGCGAGACCGCGCGCGAACATCTCGCGGATGGTGGTGACGATCTCGAGGACGACCGCGCCGGCGTCGCGACCCTCGGCCCGGGCGCGCTCCGTCGTGACGCCGTGGATGGCCGCTGCGCCCGCGGGGATCTCGACGCCGGGATCCGCGAGCCAGTCGTGCCGCTCGACGACCTCGCCCTGTGCGTCGAGCACGACGATGCACGCCGTGACGATGCGCGCGGTCTCGACGTCCACCCCCGTCGTCTCGAGGTCGAACGAGGCCAGGGTGTCGTGCCAGCGGGAGCTCATCCTGTAGATGCTACGGGCGACCGCCGATGGTGGGCGCACCCATGTGCAGCCAGTAGAAGCTCTGCGTCGCGAGCGTCAGCGTGAGGCGTCCGTCGTTGCCGACCGTCGGGAAGACGCCGCCGCCGAAGAGGTCGTACAGCTGGGATCCCGCGAAGTCGGACGCGTCGATCGTGACCGAGACCGGGTTGTGCGCGAACGAGAACACGCACAGCACGTCCTCCGCGCGGTCGCCGAAGTGCGTGCCGCTGCCCTCGTAGGAGCGCACGAAGGCGAGGACGCTCTCGTGGTCGGTCGGCAGGACCGTGATGGTGCCCTGGCCGAAGACCGGGTGGGCCTTGCGGACGTGGATCACGTTCCGCACCCAGTGCAGCAGCGAGCGCGACTGCGCCAGCTGCGACTCCACGTTGATCTGCGCGTAGTTGTAGACGAGCGACTGCACGACGGGGAGGTAGAGCTTGCCCGGGTCGGCGGTCGAGAACCCGGCGTTGCGGTCGGGGGTCCACTGCATGGGCGTGCGCGAGGCGTCGCGGTCCGGCAGCCAGATGTTGTCGCCCATGCCGATCTCGTCGCCGTAGTAGAGGAACGGGCTGCCGGGCAGGGAGAACAGGAGCGCGTGCACGAGCTCGAGCTCGGCGCGCGAGTTGTCGAGGAGCGGGGCCAGGCGGCGCCGGATGCCGATGTTGACGCGCATCCGCGGGTCGTAGGCGTACCAGCCGTACATCGCCTGGCGGTACTCCTCGCTCACCATCTCGAGCGTGAGCTCGTCGTGGTTGCGGAGGAAGACGCCCCATGCGGCGCCCTCCGGGATATCGAACGTCTCGCCCATGATCCGCTTCAGCTCGTCCGCGGTCTGCGAGCGGAGGGAGTAGAAGATGCGCGGCATGATCGGGAAGTCGAACGCCATGTGGCACTCGGGCTCCTCCTCGGTGCCGAGGAACGCGGAGACCTCGCGGGGCCATTGGTTGGCCTCGGCGATGAGGATGCGGCCCGGGTACTCCTCGTCGACCATCGCGCGCAGGCGCTTGAGGAACTCGTGCGTGGCGGGCTCGCCCTCGCCGTTGCCCTCCTCGGTCTCGTAGAGGTAGGGGATCGCGTCGAGGCGCAGGCCGTCGACGCCCATGTCGAGCCAGTGGCGGATGACCCCGTAGATCGCCTCGTGCACCTTCGGGTTGTCGAAGTTAAGGTCGGGCTGGTGCGAGAAGAATCGGTGGAAGAAGAACTGGCGGCGCACCGGGTCGAAGGTCCAGTTGGACTCCTCGGTGTCGACGAAGATGACGCGGATGTCCTCGTACTTCTCGTCGGTGTCGCTCCAGACGTAGAAGTCGCCGTAGGGGCCCTCCGGGTCGGACCGGGACTGCTGGAACCACTCGTGCTGGTCGGAGGTGTGGTTCATCACGAGGTCGATGACGATGCGCATGTTGCGCTCGTGCGACTTGGTGACGAGCTCCTTGAAGTCGTCGAGGGTGCCGAACTCGGGGAGCACGGCCATGTAGTCGCTGATGTCGTAACCGCCGTCGCGGAGGGGCGACTGGAAGAAGGGCGGGAGCCACAGGCCGTCGATGCCGAGCCACTGCAGGTAGTCGAGCTTCGAGATGAGGCCCTGGATGTCGCCCGTGCCGTCGCCGTTCGAGTCGACGAACGAGCGGATCATCACCTCGTAGAAGACCGAGCGCTTGTACCACTGCTTGTCGAGGGTGAGGCCGGGCAGGGTGATGGGGGCGGTGAAGCTCACTGTTCTCCTCATGGGCCCGACGGGGGCGTCGACTCGGGGCGGGGATGCTCGCTCGCAACTCTAGGCGTAGGCGCGGGAGGCCGGGCGGGCGGAGCCCGGCGCGCCCGGGGGCGCCGGCGGCCCCCGCTCGTAGACTCGTCCCCGATGACCGTCCCCTCGCCCTACGCCGCCCAGCTCGACCGCATCCCCGTGGTCCGCCGAACCCTCGACCTCCTCGGGAGCCGCACCGCCTGGTGGGAGTACGGGCCGGCCGACGCCGCGCAGACGCTCGTCGTCGTGCACGGGTTCCGCGGGGACCACCACGGGCTGGAGCCGGTCGTGGCGCAGCTGCCGGGCGTGCGGATCCTCTCGCCCGACCTGCCCGGCTTCGGGGACTCGACGCCGCTCGTCGACGCCCGGCACGACATCCCCGGCTACTCCGCGTGGCTGCGCGCGTTCGTCGACGCGACCGGCACGGGGGACGCCACCGTGCTCGGCCACTCGTTCGGGTCGATCGTGGTCGCGGCGTCGCTCGCGGACGGCCTGCCGAGCCCGCGCGCGATCCTCGTGAACCCCATCGCGGCGCCCGCGCTCGAGGGGCCGCGGGGGATCCTGACCCGGCTCGCCGTGCTCTACTACCGCGCCGCCGCCGTGCTGCCCGAGCGCGCGGGCTTCGGCCTGCTGCGCAACCGCGCCATCGTGCGCGTGATGAGCGAGGCGATGGCGAAGACGCACGACCGGTCGCTCCGCCGGTGGATCAACGACCAGCACGACCGGTTCTTCAGCGCCTTCAGCGACCGCCGCGTCGTGCTCGAGGCGTTCCGCGCGTCGGTGTCGTCGGATGCCAGCACGTACGCGCCGCGCGTCGCCGTCCCCGTGCTGCTCGTGGCGGCCGAGCGCGACGACATCACTCCCGTCGCCGCGCAGCACCGGCTGCAGAGGCTCTTCGCGGACGCGCGGCTCGAGGTGATCCCGCGGGTCGGGCACCTCATCCACTACGAGACGCCCCGGGAGGCGGCCGCTGCCATCCGCCGGTTCCTGGACGAGGGGAGCGCGTCGTGAGGCTCGTGTTCGACTGCCGGTACACCCGCATCGGCCGGCACGACGGGATCAGCCGCTACGGCGCCGAGCTGGTCGCCCGGCTGGGCTCGCGCTTCGACGTGACCATGCTCATCAGCGACCACCGCCAGCTCGCGCTCCTGCCGGACCTGCCGTGGCAGCTGGTCAGCTCGCCGACCGGGCCCCGCGAGCCCTGGGTCGCGCGACGCGTCTCGCGCATGCGGCCCGACGTCGTCTACAGCCCCATGCAGACCATGGGCTCGCGGGGGCGCACCTACCCGCTCGTGCTCACGCTGCACGACCTCATCTACTACCGGCACCGGCGTCCGCCGCGCGACCTGCCCGCGCCCGTGCGCGCGATCTGGCGGGCGTTCCACCTCGCGTGGTGGCCGCAGCGGCTGCTGCTCGACCGGGCCGACGCGATCGTGACCGTGAGCGAGACGACGCGCGGCCTGATCCGCGCGCACCGGCTGACCACGCGGCCCGTGGTCGTCGTGCCGAACGCGGCGGAGCTCGCGGCGGCGCCCGACGGTCGCCCGGACGGTCCGCGCGACGCGCCCGCCGAGCGGACCCTCGTCTACATGGGCTCGTACATGCCGTACAAGAACGTCGAGACCCTCGTGCGCGCGGCCGACGACCTGCCCGACCACGAGCTGCACCTCATGAGCCGCATCGGGCCCGCCGAGCGCGAGCGCCTGGAGGCGATCGCGGACGGGGCGCGGCTCGTGTTCCGCGACGGGGCGAGCGACGCCGAGTACGCGTCCACCCTCCGCCGCGCGATGGCGCTCCTAACCGCGTCGCGCGACGAGGGCTTCGGGATCCCCGTGATCGAGGCGATGAGCGTCGGCCTCCCCGTGGTGGTCAGCGACATCCCGATCTTCCGCGAGATCGGCGGCGACGCGGCCGTGTACGTGGACCCGGACGACGCCGAGGGGTTCGCCGCGGCCGTGCGCGCGCTGGAGGACCCGCAGGAGTGGCGGCGGCGGTCGGCGGCGTGCATCGCCCGCGCCGTCGAGTACGACTGGGACCGGTCGGCCGAGGCGCTCGGCGACCTCCTCGAGCAGGTCGCCCGCACGGGGCGTCGCGGGGCCTGAGCCCGGCGGGGACACCGTCCGCCCGGCCGGGGGAGCGGCCGCGGCCCCGGCCGAGGCTCGGTCTCAGGCCCGGCGGGCCGGGTCGAGGTCGGCGATCGACCCGAGGTCCGCGATGCCGCCGAAGCGCAGCAGCGACAGCTCGCCGTCGACCACGCCGAACGTGTGCGTCGAGCCGTTCTCGATCATGGGACCCGGGCGGCCGACGAGCGACGCGTCGAGGCTGCGGGCGAGCGCCGCGATGACGCCGCCGTGCGACACGGCGATGATCGACCCGCCGGGGTGCCGCTCGGCGAGGCGGAGGAGCGCTGCTCCCGCGCGCTCGGTGACGGACTCCACGGTCTCGCGGCCGGGCACGTCGCCGTCCGGGAAGCGCGCCTCGATCTCCGTGTGGGTCAGGCCCTCCGCGAGGCCGTAGCGGCGCTCGGCCAGCGCAGGCTCCGGCAGCGGACCCGTCGTGGGCGCACCGCCGAGGGCGAGGTGCTCCGCGATGATCGACGCGGTCTCGAAGGCGCGGCTCAGCGGGCTCGCGTGCACCGCATCCCATCCCGCGCCGCCCTCCGCGAGCAGCGCGCCCGCGGTCGCGGCCTGCGCGCGGCCGGTGTCGTCGAGCGGGATGTCGCTGGATCCCTGCACGCGCCGCTCCACGTTCCACGCGGTGCGGCCGTGGCGGACGAGCACGATGCGCGTCACGACGCGAGCTCCGTCGCGATGGTGCGGAGGATCTCGCTCGTGCCGCCCTCGAGCCGCACCGTGGCCCGGGTGTCGCCCTTGGTGGTGCCGCGGTTGAGGATCACGATCGGCATGCGGCTCCTCCGCGCGATCTCCAGCAGGCGGATGCCGGAGTTGACCGCGAGGGACGACCCGGCGATGAGGAGCACGTCCGCGTCCGAGACGATGGCGCTCGCCTCGCGGAACCGCTCGGTGGGCACGAGCTCGCCGAAGAAGACCACGTCGGGCTTGAGCATGCCGCCGCAGACGCTGCAGACGGGGATGCGGAACCGGTCGACGTCGTGCACCTGCGCGTCGCCGTCCGGGTTGAGCTCGACCGCGTCGGGCTGGTCGAGCCACGGGTTCTCGGCGCTGATGCGGTCGGCGATCGCGGAGCGCGCGTAGGCCTGGCCGCAGTCGAGGCAGAGGACCCGGTCGAGCGAGCCGTGCAGGTCGACCACCCGCCGGGATCCGGCGCGCTCGTGCAGGCCGTCCACGTTCTGCGTGACGAGACCGCCCACGACGCCGGCGGCCTCGAGGTCGGCGAGCGCCGCGTGCCCGTCGTTGGGCCGGGCCGAGCTGAAGGCCTTCCAGCCGAGGTGCCCGCCCGCCCAGTAGCGGCGGCGGAAGTCGTCGCCCTCGCTGCGGAACTGCTGGAAGGTCATGGGGTTGCGCTTCGGGGCGCCCTCGCCGCGGTAGTCGGGGATGCCCGAGTCGGTGCTGAGGCCGGCGCCCGTGAGGACGGCGGTGCGGCGGCCGCGCATCAGCTCGACCGCCTCGACGATCGTCGACCCCGCGGGGGGTCGGGGATCGTCACGGAGAGCGGTGCTCATGGGGCCTCCCGGTGCCGAGCTGGCGCCGTGCCATGTCGGCGGGCGGCGACGGGGCAGGGCATCATTGTCCTGTCGAGTCTAGACAGCGCATCCCCGCGACGGCACCGCGCGATGAGGCTCCGCACCCGCGACGGGGCGGACGGAGGAAGGACCGGCGTGCACATCCACCGCATCGAGGACCTCTCCTCTCCGGGCCTCGAGGACTACTCGCGGCTCACCGACGTGGCCCTCCGTCGTGTGAGCGAGCCCGCGGGCGGCCTCTACATCGCCGAGTCGACCAAGGTCATGGGCCGCGCGCTCGCCGCGGGGCACGTGCCGCGCTCGGTGCTCGTGCAGGAGCAGTGGCTCGACGACGTCGCGCCGCTCCTCGAGGGCTTCCCCGACGTGCCCGTCTTCGTCGGCGCGGCCGCCGTGCTCGAGCGGCTCACCGGCTACAACCTGCACCGCGGAGCGCTCGCGGCCATGCACCGTCCGCCGCTGCCCGCGGTCGCCGACGTCCTGCGGGACGCGCGCCGGGTGGTCGTGCTGGAGGACATCGTCGACCACACGAACGTCGGCGCGATCTTCCGCGCGGTGGCGGGCATCGGCGCCGACGCCGTGCTGATCACCCCGCGCTGCGCCGACCCGCTCTACCGGCGGAGCGTGCGCGTCAGCATGGGCACCGTGCTGCAGGTGCCGTGGACCCGTCTGCCCGAGTGGTCGGAGGCGGCGCCGCTCCTGCACGAGGCCGGCTTCCACCTCGCCGCGCTCGCCCTGGAGGACGATGCGGTCACCCTCGACGCCTTCGCGGCGGATGCGCCCGAGCGGATCGCGCTCGTGCTCGGCACCGAGGGCGACGGCCTCAGCCGCCACGCGCTCCGCCACGCGGACTCGACCGTCGTGATCCCCATGCTGCACGGCGTCGACTCGCTCAACGTGGCCGCGGCGAGCGCCGTCGCGCTCTACGCGCTGCGGGTCCCCGCGTGAGCCGCGTCCGCCGCGTCACCCTGGCCGGCGTCGCCGCGGCGCTCATCGTCTCCGCGGGTGTGTACGTCCCCGTCACCCTCACGGCGGATCCGCCCGCCGCGGTCGCCCAGGTCGACGCCCCGTCGCCCGTCGTCAACGTCCCCACGCCCGAGAGCTGGCCGGCCGATGGCGTCTCCGCCGTCGGCGCCATCGGGTTCGACGGCGTCCTCGCGACGAACGAGGCCGCGCCCGTGTCCCGGCCGATGGCGAGCATCACCAAGACCGTGACGGCCCTCGTCGTGCTGGAGGCGAAGCCGCTCGCGCCCGGCGAGGACGGGCCGCAGGTCACCTTCACCGCCGAGGACGAGGCGCTCCGCGGCGAGATCCTCAAGCAGGACGGGATCGTCGAGCCCGCCGTGCCGGGCACGAGCCTCTCGCAGCGGGACCTCCTGGAGGGCGCCCTGCTCGCGAGCGCCAACAACTACGCGGCGGCGCTCGGGGTCTGGGCGTACGGCTCGAACGACGCCTTCGTCGCGGCCGCGAACGCCTGGCTCGCCGACCAGGGCCTCACAGGCACGCACGTCGCGGACGCGATGGGCCTCTCGCCCGAGACCGTGAGCACGACGGCCGACCTCGTCCGCATCGGCGAGATGGTGCTCGCCGACCCGGTGCTCTCGGGCATCGTCGACCAGCGCAGCGCCGACGTGGCGGGGGTGGGGACCGTGGAGAACCGCAACATGCTCGCGGACGTCCCCGGGTTCCGCGGCATCAAGACCGGCACGCTCGAGCAGGCGGGCAAGTGCCTGCTCTGGGCGGTGGACACGAAGGTCGGCGACCGGGACGTGACCCTGGTGGGCGTGACCCTCGGCGCGCGGGACCACGCGGAGCTCGCCAGGCAGGTGACGGCGCTGCTGCCGACGGTCACGGCGAACCTGCACGTCGTGCAGGTGGCCACGGCGGGGGAGCCGTTCGCCGACTACACGACCGCATGGGGCGCGACCGCCCAGGCCGTCGCCGGCGAGGACGAGTCGCTGCTCGTGTGGGGCGACACGCCCGTGACGACGACGGTCGAGGCATCCGGATCCGGGGAGGCCCCCGCCGGCACCGCGGTCGGCACGGCCACGGTCACGGCCGGGCAGCAGACGGTGCGGGTGCCGCTGGCGCTCGACCGCGCGATCCCGGGCCCCGACGGCTGGTGGCGCCTGGGCAACCCGGGCGAGCTGCTCGGCTGACGGATCTGGCGGGCGCTCAGCTCCCGGCGTCGACGCGCGTCCACGGCGACGCGTCCGGCCGCTTGGCCGTGCGTCCGTCGCCCGAGGATTGGTGGCGGAGGCGCCGCAGCACCCACGGCACGAAGTACGAGCGCGCCCAGTCGATGTCGCCGGCGCGCGCCTGGCTCCAGATGCGCTGCGGCAGCGGCTCGGGCTTCAAGGGCTCCAGGTCGTTCTCCACGGCGAGCGCCTGCAGCACCATGCGCGCCACGGTGTGGTGGCCGAGCGGCGCGAGGTGCAGCCGGTCGACGTCCCACATGCGCGGATCCTGGATCTCGGTGAGCGCCCACTGGTCGGCCACGATGCAGTCGTGCCGGGCGGCGACCGCGCGGATGTCCTCGTTGTAGATCGCGACCTTGCCGCGCAGTCGGCCGAAGACGGGGGAGAACCTCACGTCGGTGCCGGTGAACAGCACCACGGTCGCGCCCTCGGAGGAGAGCCGGGCGACCATGCCGTCGAGGCGCTCCGCGAGGCGGTCGGGGTCTGCGCCGGGCCGGAGGATGTCGTTGCCGCCCGCCGAGAGCGAGACGAGGTCGGGGTGCAGCGCGAGCGCCGGCTCGACCTGCTCGTCGGCGATCTGCCCGAGCAGCCGCCCGCGGATGGCGAGGTTCGCGTAGGCGAACCCCTCGACCTGCTCGGCCAGCACCTCGGCCACGCGGTCGGCCCAGCCCCGGTGCCCGCCGGGGCTCCCCGGCTCGGGATCGCCGATGCCCTCCGTGAAGGAGTCGCCGAGGGCGACGTAGCGGCGCCAGGGGTGGGGCTCGGTCATGTGGATCCTTCCGGGTAGGGCCTTCCCATCATAGGAAGGCGTCCGGACGCCACCGGGAATGCCCGTCCGTGCACAATGGTTGAGAGTTCAACAAGCCCGTGAACGACCCGACGAACGAGGACCCATGCCCGACCTGCTCTCCGCCGCCACGACCATGGGCCCCGTGACCCTGCTGGTCGGCGACCTCGACCGCATGACCGCCTACTACCGCGACGCCGTCGGGCTCGAGCAGCTCGACGAGGGTGCCGAGTCCACGACGCTCGGACGCGGTGGCGTCCCCGCCGTCGTCCTCGAGCCCGCGCGCGGCCACGACCTCCCGAGCCCGGGGAACGCGGGCCTCTTCCACACCGCCGTGCTCTTCGACGAGCCCGCCGCGCTCGCCCGCTCCGTCGCCTCGGTCGCCCGGCGTGCGCCCGGCACCTACACCGGCAGCGCCGACCACCTCGTCAGCCGCGCCTTCTACTTCACCGACCCCGAGGGCAACGGCGTCGAGCTCTACACCGACCGTCCCCGCGACGAGTGGACGTGGCAGGACGGCCACGTCGTCATGGACAGCCTGCGGCTCGACCCGAACGCGTTCCTCCGCGACGAGCTCGCGCCGGTCGACGACGCCGCGTCCGACGCGGCGGGGATCGGCCACGTGCACCTGCAGGTGGGCGACACGGAGACGGCGTCCGCGTTCTACGTCGACACCCTGGGCTTCGAGCTCGTGGCCGGCTGGCACGGATCCGCGATCTTCGTCTCCGCGGGCGGGTACCACCATCACATGGCGATGAACACCTGGAACAGCCGGGGCGCCGGGCGACGGCCCGCGACGCTCGGCCTCGGCACGGTGCGCATCGAGGTGCCGACGCGCGACGAGGTCGAGGCGGTGGACGCGCGCCTCCGGTCGGCGGGCGTCGCCACGCGCGACGACGGCCGTGCGCTCGCCTTCGAGGACCCGTGGGGCAACGCCCTGGTGCTGTCCGCCTCCTGAGCGCCGGTCGTCGGCGGGGCGGACCGGCGGACCGGCGGGGGAGACTGGGCGCATGACGCCCGACGCCCCGGCCGACCCGCTCGCGCACCTCGACGACGCGCTCCTCGACCGGATCCGCGCACGGGCTGCCGGCTACGACGCCCGCAACGCGTTCTTCGCGGAGGACCTCGACGAGCTGCGGGACGCCGGCCACCTCCGGCTCCTCGTGCCGCGCGCGCTCGGCGGGTCGGGCGCATCCCTCGCCGACGCCGTGCGCGCGCAGCACCTCCTCGCCCAGGCCGCGCCCGCCACGGCGCTCGGCGTCGGGATGCACCTCGTCTGGACCGCCGCCGCCCGGATCCTGGCCGACCGCGGCGACGACTCGCTCCGCGGCGTCCTCGAGGACGCCGGCCGCGGCGAGCTGCTGGCCTTCGCGATCAGCGAGCCCGGCAACGACCAGGCGCTCGCCGACGCGCTCACGCGGGCCGAGCCCGACGCGGACGGCGGGTACCGGTTCACGGGCACCAAGGTCTCCTCCAGCATGGCGCCCGCCTGGACGAGGCTCGGTCTCTTCGGACGCGACGGCACGGATCCGGAGCGGCCCCTCCTCGTGCACGCCTTCGTGCCGCGCGACGCCGCCGGCCTCGAGATCGTGCCCGACTGGGACACGCTCGGCATGCGGGCGACCCAGAGCCACACGGTGATCCTGCGGGACGTGCGCGCGAGGCCCGCCGACGTGGTCCGCCGCCGCGAGCACGGCCGTCGCGACGACCCGTTCGTCCTCGCCGTGCTGCAGGCGTTCGAGCTGCTCATCGCCGCCGTGTACGCGGGGATCGGGCAGCGCGCGCTCGACCTCGCCGTGGAGTCCGCGCTCCGCCGCACCTCGCGCGCGGCCGGCGGCGCGACGCTCGCGGCCGACCCCGGGATCCGGCACCTCGTCGCGGAGGCGGCCCTCGCGCAGGACGCGCTCCTCCCGCAGCTCACGGCGCTCGCCGCCGACGTCGACCGCGGCGTCGACCACGGCGACCGCTGGGCGTCCCTCCTCGTCGGCGCCAAGGTCCGGGCGACCCGCACGGCGGCCGAGGTCGTGCAGCGCGCGGTCGCGGTCGCGGGCGGCGGATCCTTCCAAACGGGCGACGAGCTCGGCCGCCTGTACCGGGACGTGCTCGCCGGCGGCTTCCACCCCTCGAGCGACCGGCAGACCGCGGAGACCATCGCGACCACGCTGCTCGGACCGGTCCCGCGCACGTCCTGAGCGCCTGCCGGACGGACGGTGGGAGCTGATGCGGCGCCGTGCGCGGCGACGCGCCCGGCCCGTCGCGGAGGCCCGGATCCGCCCGGGTCGCGCGCCGCCGACGCGAGGCCGCATGCGACACGGATCCGCCCGCCGCGAGCAGCTCGCGCGCCCCGGCGATCGACGGGAGCGTCCCCGGGTGCGGGTATCGTGAGGTCGAGTGAGCACCCTCCCGACCCCTCCACCGCACGTCGGATCCGCCGCGGCCGAGCACCTCTCGCCGGCCTTCCCGGAGCGCGCCGCCTGGGGCACCGTCAGCAAGCTGCGGGCCTGGCAGGAGGAGGCGCTCACCGCGTACTTCGAGAAGGAGCCGCGGGACTTCCTCGCCAACGCGACGCCGGGCGCCGGCAAGACCACGTTCGCGCTCCGTCTCGCGTCCGAGCTGCTGCACCGCAAGACCGTCGACCGGATCGCCGTGGTCGCCCCCACCGAGCACCTCAAGAAGCAGTGGGCCGACGCGGCCGCGCGCGCGGGCGTCCGCCTCGATCCCATGTACAGCAACTCCTCCGGCGCGCTCGGCCGGCACTACCACGGGGCCGCCGTCACGTACGCGCAGGTCGCGGCGAACCCCTACCTGCACAAGACGATGACCGAGTCGAGCCGCACCCTCGTGATCCTCGACGAGGTCCACCACGGTGGCGACGCGCTCAGCTGGGGCGACGCCATCCGCGAGGCCTTCGAGCGCGCGACCCGACGCCTCTCGCTCACCGGGACGCCGTTCCGCTCCGACACCGCGCCCATCCCGTTCGTCAGCTACCTCCGCGACCACCGCGGCGTCCGCCTCTCGCAGACCGACTACGACTACGGCTACTCACGCGCGCTGGCCGACGGCGTTGTGCGGCCCGTCATCTTCCTCGCCTACGCCGGCAGCATGCGCTGGCGCAACAAGATGGGCGACGAGATGGAGGCGCAGCTCGCCGAGGGGAACACCAAGGACATCACGTCGCAGGCGTGGCGCACGGCGCTCGCCCCCGACGGCGAGTGGATCCCGCAGGTGCTCGCCGCCGCCGACCGGCGCCTCAGCGAGGTGCGGCAGTCGATCCCCGACGCCGGCGGCCTGGTCATCGCGACCGACCACACGACCGCGCGGGCCTACGCGGCGATCCTGCAGCGGATCAGCGGGCAGCCCGTCACCCTCGTGCTCTCCGACGACGTCGAGGCGAGCGCCAACATCGACCGCTTCTCCGCGAGCACCTCGCGCTGGATGGTCGCGGTGCGCATGGTCTCCGAGGGCGTCGACGTGCCGCGGCTCGCCGTGGGCGTCTACGCCACCAGCGCGTCCACGCCGCTGTTCTTCGCGCAGGCCGTCGGGCGCTTCGTCCGGGCCAGGCGCCGCGGCGAGACGGCGTCGATCTTCCTGCCGAGCGTCCCCAACCTCCTCGTGCTCGCCAACGAGCTGGAGCGCCAGCGGGACCACGCGCTCGACCGCGACTCCTCGAAGGAGGGCGACCTCTACAACCCCGAGGACGCCATGATGGGCGAGGCGAACCGCAGCGAGAAGGGATCCGACTCCCTGCTGAGCGAGTTCTCGTTCGAGGCCATGGGGTCTGAGGCCACGTTCGACAAGGTGCTCTTCGACGGCGCCGAGTTCGGGCAGATGGCCGACGTCGGCAGCCTCGAGGAGGAGGAGTTCATCGGGCTCCCCGGCATCCTCGAGCCCGAGCAGGTGCGCGAGCTCCTCGCCCAGCGGCAGCACCGCCAGTCGAGGCACGCGAGCGAGCGCGAGCGGAAGCAGGCCGAGAGCGGCGCGCCGAAGGACCCCGACGACATCCCGCTGTACCGCACGCTCAAGGAGCAGCGCCAGCTCCTCAACAGCCTCGTCGGCATGCGCGCGAAGCTGCACGGCGAGCCGCACGGCCTCGTGCACGCCGAGCTCCGTCGCGTGTGCGGCGGACCCGCGGTCGGCCAGTGCAGCGTGACGCAGCTGCAGCAGCGCATCGACCAGCTCCGGAAGTGGATGCGCAGCTAGCTGTACTCGGCCGTGACGTTGGTGACACTTCGGGGCGTGTGAAGAGGCCTCCTGGCTTGATGGAGCTGTTCAGTTCAACCATCGCCAGGAGGCCTCGATGTCCCACGGTAATGC
>NZ_JAAVCB010000036.1:0-16497 GCF_014802555.1 Clavibacter sp.
CCCGGCCCACGGCGAGGCCGTCCGCCCGGAGGAGCGGAGCGGGCGCGGCGCGCTCCCGGACGGGCTCGGCCGGCTCCCGGCCCGGCACCCAGACGCCGGCCGCCGCGAGCGACGCACCCTGGTCGCGGAGGACGTCGTCGGGCGCGCCGTCGGCGAGGATCCCGCCGTCCGCCGCGAACACGACCACCCGGTCGACGAGGTCCTGCCACACGGCGACGCGGTGCTCGATGACGACGAGGGTCGCGCCGCTCGACTCGACCACGGACTCGACGGCGCGACGCACCTCGCCGACGCCGTCGGGGTCGAGGTTCGCGGTCGGCTCGTCGAGGAGCAGGAGACCCGGCCGCATCGCGAGGACGCCGGCGAGGGCGAGGCGCTGCTTCTGGCCGCCGGAGAGCGCGGTCGTGGAGCGGTCCAGGGCGACGTCGAGGCCCACCGCGTCGAGCGCCGCCCGCACGCGGACCCAGATCTCGTCGCGCGGGACGCCGAGGTTCTCGCAACCGAATGCTACGTCGTCGCCGACACGGGAAAGGATCACCTGAGCGTCGGGGTCCTGCAGCACGAGGCCAGCGCGGCCGCGGCGGGCGGCCGGATCCTGGCCATCGACGCGCAGCGAGCCACGGGTCTCCCCCTCGTCGTCACCGCCGAGGACGCCCGCGAGCGCGTGCATGAGCGTGGTCTTCCCGGCGCCGGACGCGCCGAGGAGCAGCACCCGCTCCCCCGGCTCGATGACCAGGTCGACGTCGCGGACCGCCCAGGCGGTCCGTCCCGCGTGCCGCCAGCCCCAGCCCTCGGCTCGGACGGACGCGCCGCCCGCCCGCTCGGCCGTCGCCTCGGGCCCGGCGAGCGGCACGCGCGAGGCCTCGAGCAAGGACGGGCGACGACCCGGTCGCCGCACGGTCAGACGCGGGCCGCGGTGTCGCGGCCCGAGGCGAAGCGCGAGAGCGCGCCGGTGCGGGCGAGCGCCCGGGCGACGAGCCACGGGAGCAGCCCCGCGACGACCGCGCCCGAGACGAGCGCCGCGACCGTGTAGATCGTCGCGAAGAGCGGTGTGGATCCCACGTAGTAGGTGACGAGGTCCGTGATCGCCATGCCGAGCCCCGCGCCCATGCCGGCGAGCACGGCGACGTAGGCGCGCCAGTTCGCGTAGAGGAAGGCGAGCAGCACGAGCTCCGCGCCGAGGCCCTGCGTGAGGCCGGAGAGGAGCGTGCTCACCCCCCACACGTTGCCGACGAGCATGGAGACGAACGCGGCGAGCAGCTCGCCGTAGAGGGCGGCGCCGGGCTTGCGGATCACGATGCCGGTGAGGACGCCCGCGAAGAGCCAGCCGCCGCCCGCGAGCGCCTGGAGCCCGGGGAGCAGGGGCTGGAACACACCCGCGACGGGGACGGACGCCGTGTTCCAGATCACGAAGACGAGGCCGGAGGCCACGCCGAGGACGCTGGCCACGACGATGTCGATGACGCGCCAGCGGGCGCGGAGGCCGGAGCGGGGGCTGCGGGCGGCGACGCCGGCCGGAGCGGATGCGGTGGACGAGGGTGATGCGGTCATCGGACGTGCCCTTCGGTGAGGTGGAAGAGGCACGGGTGGAGAAAGGAAACCTCCCTGCGCTGGCATGATCCAGATCAGGTTCGACGGTCGAAGATTGGGGATCTTCCTCTCAGTCCGGCTCACCGGACTCCCGTGTTCACCGGCGAGCATAGCGCGCGGGCGACGCGCCCGGAAAGCAGCGACGGCGCGCGTCCCCGGACGCACGGGAGCGCGGGCGCCCGAGGGCACCCGCGCTCCGCGGTGGTGGTGCGGCTGCGGCTACTTCAGCGTCTTGATGAGCTTGACGAGGACCTTGCCGGAGATCCAGATGACGGGCGTGGCCACCGCGAGCAGGGCGATCACGTTGGGCTGGAAGCGCACCTCGCCGTCGGTGGCGATGTAGGCGCCGATGGGCCAGGTGGCGCCGCCGCCCCCGCCGCCGCCGGCGACGTTGCCGTCCGAGTCGGGGAGGTCGCTGCCCCCGCCGAAGCCGTACCAGGCGAACGCCACGGGCACGATGGTCGAGCCGTCGATGTCGAGGGGGTCGCCGTAGACCGTCCCCACTCCGGCGTTCTTCACGTTCTCTGCGAGCTGTGCGACGAGGTTGGTCATGCGACCCACCGTACCCTGCGGGGCCCTCGGGATGCGGGCCAATCCGGGCGCCCACGGTAGCCTCGCCCGTGGTGCGTCGCTGCGTCGCATCCGCCCCCCCTGCCGCTGCGGCCCACGCGGATCCACCGCCTGCCCCGCCCCCGACGGACCCCGCGCGCGCACGCGTGCGCACCGCCGGCGGACGAGTCGACCCAACTGGAGGACCACTTGAAGACCTGGCCCGGAAACCCCTACCCGCTCGGCGCGACCTTCGACGGGAGCGGCACGAACTTCGCTCTCTTCAGCGAGGCCGCGGAGTCGGTGCAGCTGTGCCTCATCGAGGAGGACGGCACCGAGACCCGCGTGGACGTCACGGAGGTCGACGCGCACGTCTGGCACTGCTACCTCCCGCACGTGCAGCCGGGGCAGCGATACGGATACCGCGTGACCGGTCCCTACGAGCCGGAGAACGGGCACAGGTCGAACCCCGCGAAGCTCCTGCTGGACCCCTACGCCAAGGCCACCTGCGGGGAGTTCGACTGGCACCCGTCGCTGTTCGCCTACGACTTCGGCGACCCGTCGAGCCGCAACGACGAGGACTCGGGCCCGCACATGATGCTCGGCGTCGTGGTCAACCCGTTCTTTGACTGGGACGGCGACCGCCTCCCCCGCACGCCCTACAGCGAGACGGTCGTCTACGAGGCGCACGTGAAGGGGCTCACGCAGCTGAACCCGCGGATCCCCGAGGAGCTGCGCGGCACGTACGCCGGCATCGCGCACCCCGCCGTCATCGACCACCTGCAGAAGCTCGGCGTGACCGCCATCGAGCTGATGCCCGTGCACCAGTTCGTGCAGGACAACACGCTGCTCGAGAAGGGCCTCCGCAACTACTGGGGCTACAACACCATCGGGTTCTTCGCGCCGCACAACGCGTACTCGTCCACGGGCGAGCTCGGCCAGCAGGTGCAGGAGTTCAAGTCCATGGTGCGGGCGCTGCACGCCGCCGGCATCGAGGTCATCCTCGACGTGGTCTACAACCACACGGCCGAGGGCAACCACCTCGGGCCGACCCTCTCGTTCAAGGGCATCGACAACCAGGCCTACTACCGGCTCATGGAGGACGACCCCACCTACTACATGGACTACACGGGCACCGGCAACTCGCTCAACGTGCGGCACCCGCACGCGCTGCAGCTGATCATGGACTCGCTGCGCTACTGGGTCACCGAGATGCACGTGGACGGCTTCCGGTTCGACCTGGCGTCGGCGCTCGCGCGCGAGTTCTACGACGTCGACAAGCTCGCCACCTTCTTCGAGCTCGTGCAGCAGGACCCCGTGGTGTCGCAGGTCAAGCTCATCGCCGAGCCGTGGGACGTCGGCCCCGGCGGCTACCAGGTGGGCAACTTCCCGCCGCAGTGGACCGAGTGGAACGGCAAGTACCGCGACACCGTCCGCGACTTCTGGCGCGGCGAGGCGTCGTCGCTCGGGGAGTTCGCGGCCCGGATCACGGGATCCGCCGACCTCTACGAGCACTCGGGGCGTCGGCCCGTGGCGTCGATCAACTTCATCACCGCGCACGACGGCTTCACGATCGCCGACCTCGTCAGTTACAACTGAGAAGCACAACGAGGCGAACGGCGAGGACAACAAGGACGGCGAGAGCCACAACCGCTCCTGGAACATGGGCGTGGAGGGACCGACCGACGACCCGGCGATCCTCACGCTCCGCGGCCGCCAGCAGCGCAACATGCTCGCGACCATGATCCTGTCGCAGGGCGTGCCGATGATCCTGCATGGCGACGAGCTCGGCCGCACGCAGCAGGGCAACAACAACACGTACGCGCAGGACAACGAGATCAGCTGGGTGCACTGGGACCAGGCGGACCAGCCGCTCGTGGAGTTCACGGCCTCGGTCGTGCGGCTCCGCAAGGAGCACCCGACCTTCCGTCGCGGCCGCTTCTTCGACGGCCGACCCGTGCGGCGCGGCGAGGGCGAGCCGCTGCCCGACATCGTCTGGCTCGACGCCGACGCGACCCCGATGGTCGACGACGACTGGGAATCCGGGCTCCGCGCCATCGGCATGTTCCTCAACGGCAACGGGATCCGCGGGCGCGACCGCCGCGGCGAGGACATCTACGACACGCACTTCCTCCTCTACTTCAACGCGCACGACGAGCGGGTCGCCTTCACGCTCCCGTCGGACGAGTACGCGGACGCGTGGGAGACCGTGATCGACACCGCGGGCGTCGGAGCCGACTCGACGGCCCTCCGCGCGAGTAGCGTCGTGGATGTGGCGGCCAAGGCGCTCGTGGTGCTGCGCGCCTACACCGAGCCCGAGGTGGAGCCCGACCACTCGGTCGCGGCGAGCCTCGCCGTCCTCACCCACGCGCAGGCCGATCGGCCCGCCGCAGACGCAAGGAGCGACATCAGTTGAGAACCCCCATCTCCACCTACCGGTTCCAGGTGCGGGAGTCGTTCGACCTCGCCGCCGTGGCCGAGCAGCTCCCGTACGTGAAGGACCTCGGCGCCGACTGGGTGTACCTCAGCCCGATCCTCGCGGCCGAGCCCGGATCCGACCACGGCTACGACGTCGTCGACCACTCGCAGGTGGACCCGTCCCGCGGCGGCGCGGCGGGCATGAAGGCCGTCGCCGACCGCGCCCACGAGCTGGGCCTCGGCGTCCTGGTGGACATCGTCCCCAACCACGTCGGCGTCGCGACGCCCGTGGAGAGCCTCTGGTGGTGGGACCTGCTCACGCACGGCACCGCCAGCCGCTACGCCGACGCGTTCGACGTCGACTGGGACTTCGGGCAGGGCAAGGTGCGGATCCCCGTGCTCGGCGACGGCGAGTCGGAGCTCGACGAGCTGCAGCTGGTGCGCGGCGATGACGGCACGGTCGAGCTCCGCTACTACGACCAGCGCTTCCCCGTGGCGCCCGGTACGGCCGAGGACGACGCGGACGCCGTCGCGGTGCACGAGCGCCAGTCCTACGAGCTGGTCAACTGGCGCCGCGCCGACGCCGAGCTCAACTACCGCCGCTTCTTCGCGGTCAACACGCTCGCGGGCATCCGCGTCGAGCTGCCCCGGGTCTTCGAGGAGTCGCACGCCGAGATCTCGCGCTGGTTCCGCGAGGGCCTCGCGGACGGGCTCCGGGTCGACCACCCGGACGGCCTGCTCGACCCGAAGGGCTACCTCGACGACCTGGCGCGCATCACGGGCGGCGCGTACGTGCTCGTGGAGAAGATCCTCGAGCCCGGCGAGACGCTGCCGACCGACTGGGCGACGGCGGGCACCACCGGGTACGACGCGCTCGCCGACATCGACCGCGTGCTGGTCGACCCCGACGGACAGGTCGAGCTCGACCACCTCGACGCCTCGCTCCGCGGCCTGCCGCAGGGCGAGCTCACCAGCTGGGCCGCGATGATCCGCGGGACCAAGCGCGGCATCGCCGACGGGATCCTCCGCAGCGAGGTCCTCCGCCTCGAGCGCCTGGTGGAGGACGCGCCGGACGACGCCGCCGACGCGATCGCGGAGCTCCTCGCGACCTTCCCCGTCTACCGCAGCTACCTGCCCGGCGGGCTCCACCACCTCGAGGAGGCCGCCGAGGCCGCGCGCGCGAGCCGCCCCGACCTCGTCGCCACCATCGACGCGCTCATGCCGCAGCTCGCCGACCCGTCCACGCTCGTCGCCCAGCGCTTCCAGCAGACGAGCGGCATGGTCATGGCGAAGGGCGTCGAGGACACGGCGTTCTACCGCTACTCGCGCCTCGTCTCCCTCAACGAGGTCGGCGCGGACCCGTCGATCTTCGCGATCGACGTCGACGACTTCCACGCGCGCCAGCAGGATCGGCTCCGCTCCGCGCCGCACGCGATGACGACGCTCTCCACGCATGACACGAAGCGCGGCGAGGACGTGCGCGCCCGCATCGACGTGCTCTCCGAGACCCCGGAGGCCTGGCGCGACGCGCTCGGCCAGCTGCGCGAGGTCGCGCCCATCGGCGACGGGCCGTTCGAGAACCTGCTCTGGCAGACGCTCGTCGGCACCTGGCCCGCGTCGCGCGAGCGCCTGCACGCCTACGCCGAGAAGGCGTCGCGCGAGGCCGGCGACTCGACCACGTGGACCGCGCCCGACGAGGCCTTCGAGGAGCGCATGCACGCGCTCGTCGACGCGGCATTCGACGACCCGCGCGCCCGCACCATCGTCGCCGGGCTCTACGACCGGCTGTCCGGCCCGGGCTGGTCGAACTCCCTGGCGGCCAAGGCGATCCAGCTCACCGCCCCCGGAATGCCCGACGTGTACCAGGGCAGCGAGCTCTGGGAGACGAGCCTCGTGGATCCCGACAACCGCCGCGAGGTCGACTTCGGCATGCGCCGCGCCGCCCTCGACGCCGTCCTCAAGGGCGCCGAGCCCGCCATCGACGAGACGGGGGCCGCCAAGCTCCTCGTCACGGCGCGCGCGCTCCGCCTCCGTCGTGACCACCCGGAGCTGTTCACCGGGTACGAGCCGGTGCGCGCGACCGGCGACGCCGCGGCCCACGTGATCGCGTTCGACCGCGGCGGGGCCATCACGGTCGCCACCCGCCTGCCCGTCGGGCTCGAGTCCGGCGGAGGATGGGGATCCACCTCGATCACGCTGCCCGAGGGCGAGCTCGTCGACCACGTCAGCGGCCGCCGCGTCGACGGCGGACGCGTGTCCGTCGCGGCGCTCCTCGCCGAGTACCCGGTCGCGATCCTCGCGCCCGCATCCACCGCAGCCGACCTCACCACCGGGAGCCGAGCATGACCGACGACCGCTTCGACATCTGGGCCCCGAAGGCCCGCACCCTCGCGCTCTCCGTGGGCGACGAGCGCCTGCCGCTCTCGCCCGTGGGCGACGGCTGGTGGACCCTCGACGCCGCCCGCGCCGAGGCCCTCCCCTCCGGCGACCTCGACTACGGCTACCTCGTGGACGACTCCGGCACCCCGCTGCCGGATCCGCGCTCGCGCCGCCAGCCCGAGGGCGTCCACGGCCGCTCGCGCACCTACGACCCGTCGTCGTTCGCGTGGACCGACCAGGCATGGACCGGCCGCCAGCTCGCCGGCGCCGTCGTCTACGAGATGCACATCGGCACCTTCACGCCCGAGGGCACGCTCGACTCCGCGATCGACCGGCTCGACCACCTCGTGGCCCTCGGCGTCGACCTCGTGGAGGTGCTGCCCGTCAACGGCTTCAACGGGACGCACAACTGGGGCTACGACGGGGTCCTCTGGTACGCCGTGCAGGAGACCTACGGCGGACCCGAGGCGTACCAGCGCTTCGTCGACGCGTGCCACGCGCGCGGCCTCGGCGTGGTTCAGGACGTCGTCTACAACCACCTGGGCCCGTCCGGCAACTACCTGCCCGTGTACGGCCCGTACCTGCACGAGGCCTCGGCGAACACGTGGGGGTCGAGCCTCAACCTCGACGGCGAGGACTCCGGCCCCGTCCGCGAGTACATCATCGACAACGCGCTCATGTGGCTGGGCGACTACCACGTCGACGCGCTGCGGCTGGACGCGGTGCACGCCCTCGTCGACGACACGGCGACGCACCTCCTCGAGGAGCTGGCCGTGCAGGTGGACGTGCTGTCCGCGCACGTGGGCCGCCCGCTCACGCTCATCGCGGAGTCCGACCTCAACGACCCGAAGCTCATCACCTCCCGCGAGGCGCACGGCTACGGGCTCGACGCGCAGTGGAGCGACGACTTCCACCACGCCGTCCACGTGGCGCTCACGGGCGAGACGACCGGCTACTACGCGGACTTCGCGCCGCTCGGGGCGATCGCCAAGGTCATCACGCGCGGCTTCTTCCACGACGGCACCTGGTCGTCGTTCCGCGGCCGCGTGCACGGGCGCCCGCTCGACACCGAGCGGATTCCGGCGCACCGCCTCGTGGTCGCGAACCAGAACCACGACCAGATCGGCAACCGCGCCACGGGCGACCGCCTCACGGCGACGCTCGACGAGGGCGGGCTCGCGCTGGCCGCCGTGCTCACGCTGACGTCGCCCTTCACCCCGATGCTCTTCATGGGCGAGGAGTGGGGCGCGACGACGCCGTGGCAGTTCTTCACGTCGCACCCCGAGCACGACCTCGGCGAGGCGACCGCGAAGGGCCGCATCGCGGAGTTCGCGAAGATGGGCTGGGACGAGTCGGTCGTGCCGAACCCGCAGGACCTGTCGACCTTCCAGGACTCGAAGCTCGACTGGTCGGAGCTCTACGGCGCCGAGGCCGCCGACTCGCAGCACGCGCGCCTGTTCGCGCTCTACTCCGAGCTGATCCGCCTGCGCCGCACCCACCCCGACCTCACCGACCCCCGGTTCGCCGAGGTCGAGGTCGAGGTGCACGAGGAGGCGCGCCTCCTGGTGATGGACCGCGGCGAGCTGTCCATCGTGGTCAACCTGTCGGACGAGGAGCGACGCGTGCCCGTCGTGGGCGATCGTCCCGCGATGCTGTTCGCGACGGAGCCAGGCGTGTCGCTGGGCGCCGACGAGGTCGTCCTGCCCGCGCGCTCGGCCGCGATCCTCGGCCCGGTGGCGGACTCCGCGGAGGCGCTGCTGGCCTGATCCGCCGCTCCGGGGCGGGGTCGGACGCGGCGCGCGAGCGCACGTCGGGCCCCGCCCCTGGCGCGTCACCCCACCGTGATACGGTGCCGACGCCGCGGCCCGGCGACCGCATCGTCGGTCGCCCGGCGTCCGACCGGCGGCCCTCCCCCACGACGCGAAGGACTCCTCTGTGCGCATCTCCGTCATCGGCTGCGGCTACCTCGGCACCGTCCACGCCGCGTGCATGAGCCGCCTCGGGCACGACGTGGTCGCGATCGACGTGGACGCCGCGAAGATCGCGTCCCTGCAGACGGGCGTCGCCCCGTTCTTCGAGCCGGGCCTGCCGGATCTCCTCACCGAGCAGCTCGCGACCGGCCGCCTCCGCTTCACCACCGACACGGCCGAGGCCGCCGGTTCCCGCGTGCACTTCATCGCCGTCGGCACGCCGCAGAAGCGCGGCGAGAACGCCGCGGACATGACCTACGTCGACGCCGCGGTCGAGGCGCTGATCCCCCACCTCGCGCCGGGCGACGTGGTCACCGGCAAGTCCACCGTGCCCGTCGGCACCGCGCGGCGGCTCGCGGAGCGGATCGACGCGCGCGTGCCCGGCGCGACGCTCGTGTGGAACCCCGAGTTCCTGCGCGAGGGATTCGCGGTCGAGGACACGCTCACGCCCGACCGCTTCGTCTACGGCCTGCCCACGGGAGATGCTGGCGAGGCCGCGCGGGCGGCGCTCGACGAGGTCTACGCCACCGCGATCGGCACCGGCACGGCGCGCGTCACGACCGACTACGAGACCGCCGAGCTCGTGAAGGTGTCGGCGAACGCGTTCCTCGCCACCAAGATCTCCTTCATCAACGCCATGGCGGAGGTGTGCGAGGCCACCGGTGCCGACGTCACCCAGCTCGCGGACGCCATCGGGTACGACGACCGCATCGGCCGCCGCTTCCTCAACGCCGGCATCGGCTTCGGCGGCGGCTGCCTCCCCAAGGACATCCGGGCGTTCATGGCGCGCGCGGGCGAGCTCGGCGCGGACCAGGCGCTCACGTTCCTCCGCGAGGTCGACTCCATCAACATGCGGCGGCGCGTGCGGGCGGTCGACGTGGCGCGGGAGGTGTGCGGCGGATCCCTGCTCGGCCGCAACATCGCCGTGCTCGGGCTCGCCTTCAAGCCCGAGTCGGACGACGTGCGCGACTCCCCCGCGCTCAGCATCTCCGCGCAGCTGCAGCTGCAGGGCGCGCGCGTGCTCGCGACGGATCCGTACGCCAACGAGAACTCGCGCCGCCGCTTCCCGGAGCTCACCTACGTCGACTCGTGGCAGGAGGCGGCACGCGACGCCGACGCCGTCATGGTGCTCACGGAGTGGAAGCAGTACCGGGCCATCGACCCGGCGGAGCTCAAGGCCATCGTGGCGACGCCCGTGATCGTCGACGGCCGCAACTGCCTGGATCCCGTCGCGTGGCGCGCCGCCGGCTGGCGCTACCGCGGGATGGGCCGGCCCTAGCCGTCCGGCGCCGCCCCGCGACCGGGACGGGGCGGCGCCCGCGCGGGTCAGCGCGGGGTGGTGGCGGCGATGCCGAAGAGCGTGCCGCCCGCGACGATGATCGAGAGCACGACCGCGACGGGGATGAGCAGCAGCAGGCCGTTGAGGATGAGGCCCGTGATCGCGAAGCCGCGGCCGGCCGGCTCCTTGCGGATGCCGATGATGCCGAACACGAGCCCGATGAGCGGGCAGAGGAACGTCCAGAAGAAGAAGACCGAGACGAGCCCCAGGATCATCGACGTGAGGCTGAGGCCCTTGGGCGGCGCGGCCGCGTAGACCGGCTGGCCCCAGGCGACGGCGGCCGGGGAGGGCGGGACCGGCGCGGGCGCGAGGCCGTAGGGAGCGGCGGCGGACGCCGACGGGGGCCCGGATGGCGCGAAGGGGGATGCCGGCGCGACGGGAGGTGCCGGGGCGGCGGGCGGAACGGGCGGCGCAGCCGGAGCCCCAGCCGGCCCCTCCTCCCCTGCCGGGACGTGGTCGTCGGGGGCGGGCGCGGCGGGATCGGTCATGGTGGTCCTCGTCAGTCGGGCGGGTGTCCGGGGAGGACACCGCGGGAGGCCGCCTCCGTGCGCGGATCCGACACGGTCGCGCGCTTCGCCCCGGGCTTCCGCAGGAGCGACGCCGGACCGATGGCCCCCCGGCCGAAGCGCTCCACCGCCTGGTCGACCGTGCGCTCGGCCTCGCGCCAGCCCTCGTCCGCGTCCCACAGGGCGACGGCGCGGTTGTCGGCGTCGTCGAGCTGCTCGGCGCGCACGCCCACGAGCCGGATCCGGTCACCGGGCCGTGCGACCTGCTCGTACACGTCGCGGATCTCGTCGTAGATGCGGCGGGCGACGTCGGTGGGCTCCGCGAGCGTGCGGGATCGCGTGATGGTGCGGAAGTCGGAGTAGCGGAGCTTGAGCGACACCGTCCGGGCGGTGAGCCCCGCGCGCCGGAGCCTCTCGGCGACGCGCGTGGCCTGGCCGAGGAGCTCGCGGCGCACGATCTCGGGATCCGCCACGTCGTCGTGGAACGTGTTCTCGTGCCCCATGCTCTTCTCCTCCCGGTGCGTGCTGACGCGACGCGGGTCGCGCCCCCAGGAGAGGTCGTGGAGCCGGGCGCCCGCGGACTCGCCGAGCATGGACTGCAGCGCGGGCAGCGGGGTGTCCGCGATGTCGGCCACCGTGCGGAGGCCGCGCCGGAGGAGCGCCTCCTCGGTCGTCTTCCCCACGCCCCAGAGCGCGCCCACGGGCAGCCCGTGCAGGAACGGCAGCGTCTCGGCGGCGGGGATGACGAGCAGCCCGTCGGGCTTGCAGCGCGTGCTGGCGAGCTTGGCGACGAACTTGGTGGATGCCGCCCCGACCGAGCAGGTGAGGCCGGTCTCGGCATGGACGCAGCGGCGGATCATCACGCCGATCTCGGCGGGCGAGCCGAAGAGACCTCGGGCACCCGCCACGTCGAGGAACGCCTCGTCGATGCTGAGCGGTTCCACCAGGGGGGTGACGTCGCGGAAGATGCCCATGACCACCCGGGACCAGTGCGCGTACTTCTCCATGTGGCCGCCGATGACGGTGGCCTGCGGGCAGAGGCGCAGCGCCTGCGCCATGGGCATGGCCGAGCGGACCCCGAAGCGCCTGGCCTCGTAGGTGGCGCTCGTGACCACGCCGCGACCCGACGACC
The DNA here is from genome assembly GCF_014802555.1 of Clavibacter sp. Lineage (NCBI taxonomy): Bacteria > Bacillati > Actinomycetota > Actinomycetes > Micrococcales > Microbacteriaceae > Clavibacter > Clavibacter sp. The sequence goes on from NZ_JAAVCB010000036.1 coordinate 11,884, forward strand.
CGCCGACGATGACGGGGGTGCCGCGCAGCTCCGGCCGCTCGAGGAGCTCGACGGCCGCGAAGAACGCATCCATGTCGATGTGCAGGATGGTGGCCTCGGAGTCGTCCGCGCTCGCGTCGGACGTGCGCCTCGTCGATCCGTCCTGCCTGCTCATGTCGTGTCCACGCTAGCCCGGGCCGCCGACATCGGCCGCGCTGGGCGGGCGGCGGCCGGTGCCGCGACGGACAGCGGATCAGGCGGCGGGCTGCGCGCGGTGGCCGGCGTCGTCGCCGCGTCCGGGGCAGGTCCCCGCCGGGGCGCCGGACGACGACGCGCCCGTCCCGCCCTGCAGCCGTGCGATGCGCTTGAGAGCGGCCTCGTGGCTCGTCGATTGCTCGCCCATCACGCGCCCGGCGACGCCGAGCATCACCCGGGTCGACGCGAGCGCCGGCAGCGGGAAGGGACCGAACGAGGCCTTGTCGAGCCCGAGGAGCTCGCGGTACCGCGGCTCGAGGGACGCGACGGCCCCGGCGAAGAGGACGCGGTAGGCGGGCAGCATGGAGGGCCGCAGCGGCGGCTCGCGGAGGAAGGAGATCGTCTCGCGGGTGCGCTCGTCGGCGCGGAGGAGGCCCTGGTCGTGGAACGCGTCGATCTGCGCGTGCAGCTCGGCGTGCGAGCGCGGCGGCGCCTCCACGCCCATGAGCTCGCCGGCCTTCGCCCACTCGGCGACGTACCTGTCCGGACCGCCGGGGATCGACGGACCCCACTGCATGTGCGTGCTGAGGAACGCGTCGGTGAAGACGATGTGGACCCATGAGAGCAGGTCGGGGTCGTTGGCGCTGTAGGGGCGCTCGACGCCGTGGCCGTCGACGAACGTGCCCTGCACCTTGCGGTGGTAGCCCCGGACGCGACGGCTCACGTCGACGGCGGTGTCCCGGTCGCCGAACGACGTGGTGATGACCCAGCGCACGGTGCCGGCGAGCCGGCCGAGCGGGTCCTCGCGGTAGCGCGACCAGTCGTGGACGCCGGCCATGGCGCCCGGGTGCAGCGTCTGCATGAGGAGGGCGCGGATCCCCGCCACGAGCGTCGGCATCCCGCCGTGCACGGCCCAGACCGCGGAGCCGGGGCCGAACCAACCCGCGTCGTCGCCGTCCTCCAGGTCCTGGATCCATTGGGGTCGGCCCTGCGCATCCGCGGAGAACGTCTCCAGGATGTGGGACTTCCATCGGTCCGCGAATCTGCTCACGTCCACGAACCTATCCCCCTCATCGCGTCACGAGGAGGCCCCCGCGCGCCCGACCCGGAACGGGGGCGCGACAGGCCGCCGGCATCACCCCCGTGCGGGGGACGCGAGGGGCGGCGACCGCGGTCAGGCGTCGAGGAGCGCGACGAGGGCGGCCACGGTGCGGGCGTTCCTGGCCGTGACGGAGGCCCCGAGCCCGCGCCAGAACGCCGGGGGCACGCGCGAGGCCGAGACGCCGTCGGGGTGCCAGGAGTACACGGCGTCGGGTGCGACCTCGACCAGGTCGGGCGCGATGGCGGCGGCGGGCGGCGGCGCGGGCATCGGATCCAGCGGGCGGTCGAGGAACGAGACGAGGAGACGGGCGGGATCGTCGGCGACGGCGCCGAACGGGATGCCGGCGGCGATGCGCCGGAAGTCGGCGGCGGGCACGAGGTGGACGTCGGCGGTCACCCCCGTGGCGAGCCGCACCGCGTCCTCGATGGCCACCGCCGCACCCCGGCCGCTCGGCCGCTCGTGGTCGACGACGGCGTTCCCGCTCCGCAGGTGCGTGCGGACGCGGACGTAGCCGAGCCCGTCGAGCGCCGCGGTCAGCTGCGCCATCGGCACCTGCTTGGCCCGCCCGACGTTGATCCCGCGCAGCAGCACGACCGATCGCTCCATGCGGCACCCGCTCCCCACGGCTCCGTCGCCGTCCGCCCAGTGTGGCCCGGTCGGAGCGCCGCCGTCACTCCCCCGACGGGCCGAACTGCTCGATGCGGATCGCGTCGCGGCCGACCCCGGCGTCGAGCAGCAGGCGCGTGGCCCCGCCCGCGAACGCGGTGGATCCGCACACGAGCGCCACCCCCGCGCCGGTGGCGAGCTCCGCGACCTCCTCGGCCCGGAGCCGGCCGTAACCGCGCGCACCGTACCGCTCCCGCGTGGTGACGACGAGGGCGCCGGCGGCCTCGAGCTCCGCGCGGCACGGGACGTCGGCCGCGGTGCGGGCCGAGACGGCCACGCGGACCAGGTGCGGGACGCCGAGGTGGCGGGCGTGGCGGACCATCGCCACGAGCGGCACCGCGCCCGTCCCGCCACCGAGCGCGACGGCCGGCGTCGCGCCGTCCCACACAAAGAAGCCGCCGATGGGCAGCCGCATCTCGATCTCGTCGCCGACCCGCGCGACGTCGGCGAAGAACCCGCTCACCTCCCCGTCCTCGTAGCGCTCCATCAGCAGCTCGACGCCGGGCTCGTGCGGCGCGGAGAGGATCGAGTACGAGCGCTGGGCCGTGTACCCGTCCTCCGCGCGCAGCCGCACGACGCAGTGCTGGCCGGGGAGGTGCGGGATCCGGTCGGGCACGTCGAAGCGCAGCAGGACGGTCGTGGGGGTCGGGTGCTCGACCGCCGTGATCGTCGCGGTCCGCCACTCGCCACCGACCGAGGCCGGGACGGCGGGGACGAGGCCGGGGACGCGCTCGGGCCCGGGACCCGGCACCGGCGCCGCGGCGCTCAGCGGTCGCCCTGGTAGCGCTGCTCGCGCCACGGGTCGCCGCGATCGTGGTACCCGTTGCGCTCCCAGAAGCCCTGCTGGTCGTGGTCGAGGAGCGTGAGCCGGGCGATCCACTTCGCGCTCTTCCAGAAGTAGAGGTGCGGCACGAGGAGGCGCGCGGGCCCGCCGTGGTCGGGCGTGAGGGGTCGGCCGTCGGCCTCCCAGGCGATCCACGCGCGGCCGCCGCGGAGATCGTCGAGCGGGAGGTTCGTCGTGTAGCCGGAGTGCGACGTGGCGAGGACGAACGACGCCTCCGGGAGCGGGCCCGCGGCGTCGAGCAGCGTGTCGACGCTGACGCCCGCGAACCGCGTGTCGAGCCGGGTCCACGTGGTGACGCAGTGGATGTCGCCCGCGTACTCGGAGCGGGGAAGCGCATGCGCCTCGTCCCAGTCCCAGGAGGTGGGGCGCTCCACGAGCCCGTCGACGGCGATCGACCAGCGCGACTCCGGGAGGTTCGGGACGGCCTCGGCGGTGAGGACGGGCCAGCCGCCCTGGGTGTCGTACTGGCCGGGCGGGAGGCGGTCGCCGGGCCCGTGCGCGGGCGGCCGACGAAGCCGCGGGTGATGCCGGTCATGGGCGCCTCCTGGTGGACGGGTCGTGGGCTCGGGTCACGTCCATCATGGCGCGCGGTTCAGGCGGCTGTCGGGACGGACGGATCCGGGTCCACGGGGGCGGACAGCATCGCGACCGCGTGGAGCCCGTCGGCGTCGACCAGCTCGCCGACGCGGACGAAGCCGAGCCGGCCGTGGAAGGCGAGCGACCCGGGGTTCGGCGGGAGCGTGTTGACCTCGCACGTGACGGCCGCGCGCCCGGTGCGCCGGGCCTCGGCGAAGACGCGCGCGTAGAGGACCTGGCCGAGCCGGAGCCCGCGGTGACCGTCGGCGACGACGATCCGGTCGACGTAGAGGCCGTCGACGCCGTGCTCCGCGAACCAGCGGTAGTTCGGGCTGTCATACGCGCCGCCCGGCTGCATCGCGAGGAGCATGCCCACGGGCGGCGCGTCGGGCGCGTCCTGGTCGACCACGGCGATCGCGAGGTCGGCGTGGCCGAGCACGTCGCCGAGGGACGCGGCGTCCATGGGCGGGACCGCGGGCACGGCCGCGTCGTTCAGCTGCACCATCCAGGCGAGGTCGGCGGGCACGAGGTCGCGGGTGGCGGGGGTCACGCATCGAGGGTACGGGAGCCGCGCGGCGCGAACGGGCGGCGGCGCGGCCGCGTACCGTCGACCGGGTGACCGCATCGCTCGTGCTCCTCAGCGACACCCACCTCCCCAGGCGCGCGAAGGACCTGCCGCGGGCGCTGTGGCGGGCGATCGACGCCGCCGACGTCGTGGTCCACGCGGGCGACTGGGTCGACGAGGCAGCGCTCGACGCGCTCGAGGCGCGCGCGGGCCGGCTGCTCGCGTGCTGGGGCAACAACGACCCCGCCGGGCTCCGCGCCCGGCTGCCGGAGACGGCGCGTGCCGTGATCGAGGGGATCCGGTTCGCGGTGACGCACGAGACCGGCGCGTCCACGGGCCGCGAGCGGCGGATGGACGCGGCGTTCCCCGAGACCGACGTGCTGGTCTTCGGTCACAGCCACATTCCGTGGGACACCGTGACGCCCGCGGGGCTGCGGCTCCTCAACCCCGGCTCCCCCACCGACCGTCGCCGCCAGCCTGACTTCACGTGGATGACCGCGACGGCCGATGCGGGACGGCTCGACGTGGAGCTGCACCGGTCGGCGACGCGCGACTAGGCGGCTGCGCGGCTAGGTGTAGTTCCCAGTGAGGTTGTGAACGCGTTCGGCGGGCGTGAGTCCGCCGATGCCGGTGTGGGGGCGGTGGTGGTTGTAGTGATGCAGCCAGGCGTCGTAGGTCGCGGCGCGG
>NZ_JAAVCB010000037.1:0-21385 GCF_014802555.1 Clavibacter sp.
CGAGCATTACCGTGGGACATCGAGGCCTCCTGGCGATGGTTGAACTGAACAGCTCCATCAAGCCAGGAGGCCTCTTCACACGCCCCGAAGTGTCACCAACGTCACGGCCGAGTACACCTAGAGCGCCTCGTGGCGCTCCGGCTCATCGACTGACGGCGTCGTCCCCGGGTGCGGCGGCACCGGCGTCGGCATCCGCGTTCGTGCGGGTCCCGGCGGCCAGCTCGGCCGTGCGCGTCGCGCGGACCTTGCGGCGCTGGTCGACGAACGCGACCGCGGCCACCACGGTCGCGATGCCGCCCGCGACGAGCGTGCCCGTCACCTCGCCGACGCCGTCCGCCTGCACGGCGGCCACGAGGATCGCGACGGTGAAGGCGGCGATGACGACCCCGACCGCGAGGATCAGCCAGGAGAGCAGGCCCTTCGCGCGGGCGTCGGGGGTGCGGGTGGCCATGCGCCCATCCTCCCACGGGCGTCGCGGGGTGCCGGGTCGGCGGCCGCCCGTGCATCCGATGGGAGACGGTGACGCGGGAAGCGAGCGGGCGTAGCGTCGGAGACGTCCCATCCACCGAACGAAGGAGCGCGAATGAGTGCAGACGACAAGGCCCAGAACACCGGCGAGAAGCTCGCGGGGAAGGCCAAGGAGGCCTTCGGCAAGGTCAGCGGCGACGACAGCAAGGTCGCCGAGGGCAAGACGCAGCAGTCCGGAGCCAGCGCCAAGCAGGCCGGCGAGAACATCAAGGACGTCTTCAAGAAGTAGGACTTCCGGAGGGACGTCCCTCCTGAGAGGCGAGGGGCCGGGTGTCGAGCATCCGGCCCCTCGTCACGCCCGGGGGCCGGCCCGCCGCCTCAGACGGTCGGATCCCCGTCGGCCAGCGCCCGGAGCGCGCGGCGGTCGGGCTTGCCGGACGGCAGGCTCGGCATCGCGTCGATCCCCCGGACGAGCGTGGATCCCGCGACGCGTCCGAGGCGCGCGGCGAGCTCGCGCCGCACGCGCTCCGCGAGCTCGAGATCCACGACGCCGGGCACGAAGACGACCGGGCGCTGCCCCCACCCCGCGTGCTCGCCCGGCACCGCGACGGCCTCGCCGAGGCCCGCCCGCCACGCGGCCAGCGACCGCACGGCCTCCTCCACCGCGGCCAGCCGCAGCTTCTCGCCGCCGGAGATCACGACGTCGTCGAGGCGTCCGATGATGCGCAGCACGCCGTCCACCAGCTCGCCGCCGTCGCCCGTGCGGTACCAGCGGCGGCCGTCGTGCTCGGCGAACGCCGCGTCGGTCGCGGCCGGGTCGCCGAGGTAGCCCTCCGCGAGCATCGGGCCGGCGAGCTCCACCTGGCCGTCGACTACCGCGACCTCGGCCGTCGCGACCGGCACGCCGTCGTACACGCAGCCGCCCGCGGTCTCGCTGGATCCGTAGGTGCGCACCACGCGCCAGCCCAGCGCGGCCGCGCGGTCGACGAGGTGCGGCGGGGTCGCCTGGCCGCCCACGAGGATCGCGTCGAGGCCGCGGACGGCGTCGCGGATCCGCCGGGTGTCGTCCCCGGTCGCCGCCCGGTCGACACCCGCGCCTCCCTCCGCCGCGTCGACGAGCCGGTGCAGCTGCGTGGGCACGAGCGACGTGTAGCGGGCCACGCGCGCGTCGAGGGATCCGGCGAGCTCCGCGAAGGCGCGCGGGTCGAAGCTCCCGGGTGCGAGGACGGCGGGCGCCGTGCCCGCCGCGATCGAGCGCACGATCACCTGGAGGCCGGCGATGTAGTGGGTGGGGAGCGCGAGGATCCATTGACCGGGCGCCCCGAGCGCCGCCTGCGACGCGGCGGCGCTCGCCAGCAGCGCGTCCGACGACAGGGCGACGCGCTTCGGCCGGGAGGTGGTGCCGGACGTCTCGACGACGAGCGCGACCCGGCGCTCGACCTCGGCGGGCGGCGGCGGATCCCCGGCGGCGACGGCAGCGGCGGGCGCGTCCACCGGCCGCGCGAGCAGCGCCGGCCCGTCGCCCGCGAGCGCCGCGCGGAGGAGCGGCACGACATCGGCGCCCGAGGCGGTCAGGCGCGCGAGCGGCCTCACGGGACGAGACCCGCGCGGATCAGAACTGCCACGGATACGGCGACCAGTCGGGCGCGCGCTTCTCGAGGAAGGAGTCGCGGCCCTCGACGGCCTCGTCCGTGCCGTAGGCGAGCCGCGTGGCCTCCCCCGCGAACACCTGCTGGCCGACCATGCCGTCGTCCACCGCGTTGAACGCGTACTTGAGCATGCGGATCGCGGTGGGCGACTTGCCGAGGATCGTCTCGGCCCAGTCGAGCGCGGTCGACTCCAGCTCGGCGTGCGGGACGACGCGGTTCACCGCGCCCATCTCGTACATGCGCTGGGCGCTGTGCTCCTCGGCGAGGAAGAACACCTCGCGCGCGGCCTTCTGGCCGACCTGGCGGGCGAAGTACGCGGATCCGTAGCCGCCGTCGAACGAGCCGACGTCCGCGTCGGTCTGCTTGAAGCGGCCGTGCTCGGCGGAGGCGATCGTCAGGTCGCACACCACGTGCAGCGAGTGCCCGCCGCCGGCCGCCCAGCCGGGGACGACCGCGATGACGACCTTCGGCATGAAGCGGATCAGCCGCTGCACCTCGAGGATGTGCAGGCGTCCGGCGCGCGCCGGGTCGACGCCCTCCGCGGTCTCGCCCTCGCCGTACTTGTAGCCGTCGCGTCCGCGGATCCGCTGGTCGCCGCCGCTGCAGAACGCCCAGCCGCCGTCCTTCGGGCTGGGCCCGTTGCCGGTGAGGAGCACGACGCCGATGCGCGGATCCTGCCGGGCGTCGTCGAGCGCCTGGTACAGCTCGTCGACCGTACGCGGACGGAACGCGTTCCGCACCTCGGGCCGGTCGAACGCGATGCGCGCGATCCGGCCCGTGAGGTCGTGGTGGTAGGTGATGTCGGTGAAGTCCTCCGCGAGGGGGACGTCGCGCCAGCGGGTGGGATCGTGGATGTCAGAGACCTGCTTCACCATGCGTCCAGCCTAGGCGGCACCCCGCCGGGCGCCCGCGGGTGCGAGGCTGGTTCCATGCTCCCCGCCCTCGATGACCTCCTCGCCACCGCCCGCGTCGTCGCCCTGCCGCTCCGCACGCGCTTTCGCGGCCTCGACGTGCGCGAGGCCGTGCTGATCGAGGGGCCGCTCGGCTGGACGGAGTTCTCGCCGTTCACGGAGTACGACGACGCCGAGTCCGCCGCCTGGCTCGTCGCCGCGTTCGACTTCGGGTGGACCGCGCCGCCCGCGCCCCTGCGGGACCACGTGCTCGTGAACGCGACGATCCCCGCCGTCGAGGCGTCGCGCGTCGCCGAGGTGCTCGCGCGCTTCCCGGGCTGCCGCACCGCGAAGGTCAAGGTCGCCGAGCGCGGCACGACGCTCGCGGACGACGTGACGCGCGTCGCCGAGGTGCGCCGCCTGCTCGGCCCCGAGGGCCGCGTGCGCATCGACGCGAACGCGGCATGGAACGTCGACGAGGCGGAGCACGCGATCCACGCCCTCGCGGAGCACGACCTCGAGTACGCGGAGCAGCCGTGCGCGTCGGTGGAGGAGCTCGCCGAGCTGCGCGGGCGGATCCGCCACCTGGGCGTGCCGATCGCCGCCGATGAGAGCGTGCGCAAGGCCGATGACCCGCTGCGGGTCGCCCGGGCCGGCGCCGCCGACCTGCTGGTGATCAAGGCGCAGCCGCTCGGCGGGATCCACCGCGCGCTGCGGATCACCCGCGACGCGGGCCTGCCCGTGGTGGTCTCGAGCGCGCTCGACACGAGCGTCGGGATCTCGATGGCCGCGCACCTCGCGGCCGCGATCCCCGAGCTCCCGCACGACTGCGGCCTCGGCACGGTCTCGCTCTTCGTCGAGGACGTGGTGGCCGAGCCGCTCGTGCCGGTCGACGGCCGGATCCCGGTGCGGCGCGTGACGCCGGACGCGAGCCTCCTGGACGCCCACGCTGCCGACGCCGACCGCCGCGCCTGGTGGCTCGACCGGATCCGCCGCACGCACGCCGTGCTCGCCCGCGCGTGACCCGATCGGCGGCAGCGCGAGCGGCGGCAGCCCGAGCGGCTACAGCCCGCTGTAGGTGTGCAGCCCCTTGAAGAACACGTTGACGACGCCGAAGTTGAACATGACGGCGGAGAACCCGATGATGGCGAGCCACGCCGAGCGCGACCCGCGCCAGCCGCGCGTGGCCCGCGCGTGGATGTAGCCGGCGTAGAGCACCCAGATGATGAAGGTCCAGACCTCCTTGGTGTCCCAGCCCCAGTAGCGGCCCCACGCGCGCTCGGCCCAGACGGCGCCGGCCATGAGCGTGAAGGTCCAGAAGATGAAGCCCACGATGTTGAGGCGGTACGCCATCGACTCGAGCGTGACCGAGTCGGGCAGCGTGGCGAGGAAGCGCATCTTGGCGGCCTGCGCGTCGGCGGCCAGCGACTCGCGCCGGAACTGCAGCAGCTGCACGCCCGAGAGCGCGAACGCGAGGGCGAAGAAGCCGGTGCCGAGCGCGGCGACGAAGACGTGGATCACGAGCCAGTACGACTGCAGCGACGGCGGCAGCGGTGCCACCTCGACGCGGTACTGGACCACCGCGATGCCCAGCAGGATGAGGATGAGGCCCGTGACGAAGGTGCCGAGGAAGCGCAGGTCGCGGCGCGTGAGCACGATGAGGTAGACGCTGAGGATGAGCAGCGTGCCGGTCATGGCGAACTCGTACATGTTGGCCCACGGCACGCGCGAGGCGGCGAGGCCCCGCAGCACGGTGGCGATCGCGTGCGCGACGAACCCGACGACGAGCAGAACCATGGCGACGTTGAGGCTGAGGGATCGGCCGGCGGCGACGGGCGCGCCCGGCCCGGTGGCGACGCGGCCACCGCCTGACGACGCGGGCTCGCGCTCGATGGTGGTGGTGCCTCCGCGGCGCGCGGCGGTGGCGCCGACGGCGGAGGGCTGACGTGCCGCGGTGGTGGCCGCGTCCGCCACGAGCGCGGAGCGCCGCGCGAGGTCGAGGGCGAACGCGATGAACGCGGCCGCGTAGAGCCCCATCGCGACGATGAGCGCGATGAGGGAGACGTCGTCGAGCATGGCCGTGTTCACGAGTGGAGCCTAACTTCTGCATCTGACACGGCGTCCGGCGTGAGACCGGCGACGTGCGTGGAGGCCAGGGCCGCGACGGCGGCCTCCAGCGTGGGGTCCTCGCCGCGGGCGAGTCCCGCGTACTCGAGGGTCGTGGATCCGTCGGCCTGCGGCACCGCCTTCACCCACACGCGCCGGCGCGGCACGAAGAGGGAGGTGAGCAGGCCGCCGAGCACGAGGATCGCGAACAGCAGCACCCAGCGCTGCGTCGGGTCGTGGTGCACGTCGAACGAGACGAAGCGCGGCACGGAGTCGAGGCTCACGCTGCCGAGGCCGTCGGGCAGGTCCGTCGTCTGGCCGGGGGCGAGCTCGATGGACTGGACGCCCGTCTTGCCGCCGGTGAGCTGCGTCAGGTTCCCCGTGTCGAGCGTGTAGACGGACGTCGGCACGCCGCCGTCGATCCCGAGGTCACCCGTGTAGACGTTCAACGTCAGCAGCGGGTTGTCGAGGTCGGGGTAGGAGGAGAAGAACGGCGCCTTCTCCGCGCCCTGCGTCGGGTAGAAGAAGCCGAGCATCCCGACCTGCTCGCGCAGCCCGTCCGGCACCTTGACGACGCCGAGGGACGTGAGCTTCGCATCCTGCGGGAGGAACGGCACGTCGGCGCTGTAGACGACGGTGCCCTGGGGATCACGCACCGTCACGTGCGGCGCGTACCCGTTGCCGAGCAGGTACATGTCGGTGCCGCCGATGGCCAGAGGGTCATTGACCTTCACCTCGCGGTCCTGCGGCTGTCCGCCCGGCACGTCCGCGGTGACGTCGGCCGTGAAGTCGAGCGGCTGGCCGATGGCGTTCGGGTTCTCCTGCTCGTACTGCACGTGCAGGGCGTTGAGCTTCACGCGGTACGGGGTGAGCGATGAGTCGTCGAAGAAGCGGCCCGGGTTGAACGAGTCGAAGGTGGAGAGCGTGTTCACGAACGACTGCCCCTCCACGAGCACCTTCTGCCCGGAGTAGCCGAAGCCGCCGCCGATGCCGACCGTGACGAGGATCCCCACGAGCGCGGAGTGGAAGACCAGGTTGCCGGTCTCGCGCATGTAGCCGCGCTCGGCCGAGACGGAGAGCACGCCGCCCGCGTCCGACGCGTCGTCGACGAGGACGGTGCGGTAGCGCTGGCGCTTGAGCAGCGCGCGCGCCTGGCGGATCGCGTCGACCGGATCCGCGGTGGTCGCCCGCGTCGTGTACCCGGCGAGGCGGGAGAGCCGGGCGGGCGTCTTGGGCGGCGCCTGGCGGAGCGCATCGAAGTGGTGCTTGGCGCGCGGCACGACGCAGCCGATGAGGCTGATGAACAGCAGCAGGTAGATGGAGGAGAACCAGACGGAGCTGTACGTGTCGAACACCTGGAGCTTGTCGAGGATCGGGTACAGGTCCGGGTTGTCGGCGCGGAACTGCGTCACGCCGTTCGGGTCGGAGCTGCGCTGCGGCACGAGGGATCCGGGGATCGCTGCGAACGCGAGCATCAGCAGCAGGAACAGCGCCGTGCGCATGCTCGTGAGCTGACGCCAGAACCACCGCAGCGTGCCGAGGAAGCCGAGCTTGGGCTGCGTGATGGGCGCCCCCTCGCGCGGCGCCTGCCGCGGGGAGTCGACGTGGTCAGATGGCCGGGACATACGTGGCGATCACCCCCTGGAGCTGGAGCATCCACGCCGACCAGAGGCCGGAGACCATGAGCACGCCGGTGATGACCAGCAGCGCTCCCCCCACGAGGTTGAGGGTGCGGATGTGGCGACGGAGGAACCCGACGGTGCGCGTCATCCAGCCGAGGCCGAGGGCCACGAGGAGGAACGGCACGCCGAGCCCGATGCAGTAGGCCACCCCGAGCAGCACGCCGCGGCCCGCGTCGGCCGAGGTGAGGCTCATGGAGATGACGACGGCGAGCGTCGGGCCGATGCAGGGCGCCCAGCCGATGCCGAACACGACGCCGAGGAGCGGCGCGCCCGCGAGGCCGGTCGCCGGGCGCCACGAGCTCTTCACCTGCCGCTGCAGGAAGCCGAGCCGACCGGTGAAGACGAGTCCCATGACGATGAGGACCACGCCGAGGATGCGCGTGATGACGTCCTGCCAGCGCATGAGCCAGAAGCCGGCCGTGGCCGAGACGAGCGTGGTGACGATGAAGACGGCGGAGAAGCCGAGCACGAACAGCGCCGTGCCGAGGAGCAGCCGGCGACGCGTCGCCGATCCGCCCTTCGCCTCCGCCATGCCGCCGATGTACCCGAGGTAGCCGGGCACGAGCGGCAGCACGCACGGCGACGCGAACGAGACCAGGCCCGCGAGCAGCGCGAGCGGCACCGCGACGAGGAGCTGGCCGGAGAGGACGCTCTGGATCTGGTCCACCTACCCCGCCGCCTCGGCGACGGTGTCCTTCACGAGCGTGCGGAGCACCCCGGGGTCGATCTGCCCGAGCACCCGGGAGGCGACGCGCCCCTGGCGGTCGAGGATGATGGTGGCGGGCACGGCGTTCGGCGCGATGGTGCCGGCGAACGCGAGCTGCATGGACGTGTCCTCGACGTCGAGGACGGACGGGTAGGTGATGCCGTAGGTCTTGTCGAAGGAGTCGACGTTCGGGCGCTGGTCGCGCGTGTTGACGCCGAGGAACTTGACGCCGTCGGGCGCGTGCTCCTCGCTCGCGGCCTGCAGGTCCTTCGCCTCGAGGCGGCAGGGCGGGCACTCGGCGTACCAGAAGTTGAGGACCGTGACGGCGCCGACGTAGTCAGCCGAGGTGATCTCCGTGCCGTCCGACAGCGTGCCGGAGAACTCGACGGGTGCCGCGCGCTCGGCGAGCGGGATCTCGGTGAACGTGCCGTCGCCGGCGATGTAGCGCTTGTTGTCGCCGGCCTTGAACTCGGCGGCGAGCGGATCCTCGGTGCAGCCCGAGAGCGCGACGGCACCCAGCACGGCGGATGCGGCGGCGGCGAGGATGCTGCGACGGCTGACGCCGGGCATCACACCGCCCCCTGGTCGACGGCGTCGGCGGCGAGACCGGCCGCCGGGTCGATGTAGCCCGTCTCGACGAAGCGGTCGCCGACGCGCTCGACCGTGGTGATGCTCGACAGGGCGCAGCGGCGCTGGCGCGGGTCGTGGAAGAGGCGCTCGCCCGAGAGGGAGAGGTGGACCATCCAGATGGGCAGCTGGTGGCTGACGATGACGACGTCGCCGTCGGGCACGGAGCGGTACGCGGCCTTCACGGCCTCCGCCATGCGCGCGGCGATGGAGCGGTACGACTCGCCCCAGCTGGGCTTCACGGGATCGACGACCAGCGGCCAGAGGCGCGGCGAGCGCGCGATGCGGGCGGGCGAGGGGAACTTGGATCCCTCGAAGCGGTTGGTGGGCTCGATGACCCGCTCGTCGGTCTGGACCTCGAGGGCGAAGCGCTCGGCCCACGGGGCCGCGGACTCCTGCGCGCGCTGCAGCGGCGAGGCGATGACGCGGTTGACGGGGGCACCCGCCTCCTCCAGCGCCTGCGCGGCGGCGTCGGCCATGCGGTGGCCGAGCTCGGAGAGGCCGTATCCCGGGATGCGTCCGTAGAGGACTCCGTGCGGGTTGTGCACCTCGCCATGGCGGACGAGATGGATTCGTGAGGCGACCACCCGTCAAGTGTAGGTGGCGAGCAGATGTACAACCGCCGAGGATCAGACGCAACCCCCTGCGCTAATCATTCGTCCCCAATAAGATTGTGCGCACCGGTGGGGGCCGGCCTCTCGAGACCGGCTTCGACCGGATATTACGTGTGTATACAAACGTTTGGGCCCCAAAGGAATCGCACGCTAAGTTAGGTGCTCGAGGTCGTGATCCGGCCTCCCAGCGAGAGCCCTGTGGAACACGGGACCTCGCAGAGACCCCCGTCTAACGGACGCGGGCCCGCATGACGATGCCGTCCGCGACGGCACGGAAGGAACGGGCACCATGACGATGACACCGACCAGGACCACGGCCGCCGAGACCGCCTCCGACACCGAGCTCGACCACATCGAGTCCGCCCGCCCCGTGGATCCGTACGCGGACTCCGACCTCCCCGAGCCCTCGCTCGTCACCCCCGGCGCCAGCACCGACGCCGTGAAGGACTACCTGCGCCAGATCGGCCGCGTGCCGCTGCTGACCGCCGAGCTCGAGGTGAGCGTCGCCCGCCGCATCGAGGTGGGCGTGCTGTCGCAGGAGGTCCTCGACACCCGCACCGACCTCACCCCCGCCGAGCGCCGCGAGTACCAGACGCTGGCCCAGGACGGGATGCGCGCCAAGCAGCACCTCGTGAACGCGAACCTGCGCCTCGTCGTCAGCATCGCCAAGCGCTACACGGGCCGCGGCCTGCCGTTCCTGGACCTCATCCAGGAGGGCAACATGGGCCTCGTCCGCGCCGTCGAGAAGTTCGACTACCAGGCCGGCTTCAAGTTCTCGACCTACGCGTCCTGGTGGATCAAGCAGTCCATCACCCGCGGCATGGCCGACACGAGCCGCACCATCCGGATCCCCGTGCACACGGTCGAGCACATCAACCGCATCAACGCCGTGCAGCGCGAGCTCGGAGACGAGCTCGGCCGCGACCCCTCCATGGAGGAGATCGCGCGCGAGTCCGACACGCCCGTCACCAAGGTGCGCTACCTGCTCGACCGCGCGCAGGAGCCCATGTCGCTGCAGGTCCTCGTGGGCGGCAGCGGCGGCGACGGCGACACCGAGATGGCCGACCTCATCGAGGACGCCGACGTCACGCAGCCCATCGACGTGGTGACGCAGCAGCTCATGGCCGCGCACGTCACGCGCCTCATCGACGGGCTCGCCGAGCGCGACGCCGAGGTCGTGCGGATGCGCTTCGGCCTGGCCGGCCTCGAGCCGCGCTCGCTCGCCTTCGTGAGCCAGCAGCTCGGCGTGACGCGCGAGCGCGTGCGCCAGATCGAGAAGAAGGTGCTCGCCAAGCTCCGCATCCCGGAGCTGGAGATGTACATCCGCGGCTGATCCCGCCGCACGACACGAGGGCCGTCCGCGCACGTCGCGGGCGGCCCTCGTGTGCACGAGGTCGCCCGGCTTGATCCGGTCAGGCGGAGTCGCGGATCACGAGGTCGGTCGGCAGCACGATGCTCGCGGGCCGCTCCCCCTCGATCACCTGCATGAGCAGGCGCACCATCTCGGAGCTGACGCGGTCGAACGGCTGCCGCATCGTGGTGAGGGCCGGCGACGCGGTGGCGGCGACGGGCGAGTCGTCGAACCCGCCGACGGCGACGTCCTCGGGCACGCGGCGGCCGCGCTCGGCGAGCACACGCAACGCGCCCGTCGCCATGAGATCGTTGGCGGCGAACACCGCGTCGAGGTCCGGAGCCCGTTCGAGCAGCTCGGCCATCGCCCGCGCGCCGCTCTCCACTCCGTAGTCCCCGACCGCGACGAGCGCCGGATCGAAGGCGTCGCCGAGCTCGGCCCGATATCCCTCGAGCCGCTTCGTGCCGCCCGAGGTGTCCGGCGGGCCCGTGATCGTCTCGACGCGCGTGCGCCCGAGGCCGCGCAGATGCGCCGTCATGGTGCGCGCGCCCTCCTCGTCGTCCGCCGCGACGTAGCCGAGGCTCCGCTCGAAGCCGAGGGGCACCCCGCACGCGACGACCGGCACGCCCGCGAGGTGGATGTCGTTGACGAGGTCCCGCGCTCCGCTGTGCCACGACACGAGCAGCACGCCGTCGATGTGGCCCGCGATGATGAACTCCTTCGCCCGCCGCTGCTCGTCCGGCGTGCCCGCCATGATCAGCACGAGCGACACATCGCGCTCGGCGAGCGCCTCCGCCGTGCCGCGCATCAGCCGGGAGAAGTTCGGGTCCTCGAACAGGAGCTCGTGCCGCTCCGTGAGGAGGAACGCCACAGAGTCGGATCGGCGCGTGACCAGCCCTCGGGCGTGGGGGTTCACGCGGTACTGCGTCTTCTTGATCGCCGCGTTGACGGCCTGCAGCTTGTCCGCGCTCACCCAGTGGCCGCCGTTGAGGACGCGGGACACGGTGCCCCGGGACACCCCCGCCTCGGCCGCGACGTCCTCGATGGTGGGACGCCGCCTGCCGCTTCTGGTGACCATGGCGCGAGTCTAGGGTCGCCCCCCCTTACTTGACGGCGCCGGCCGCGAGGTCGACGCGCCAGAACCGCTGCAGCAGCAGGAACATCGCGATGAGCGGCAGGATCGACAGCAGGGCCCCCGTGATCACGAGCGTGTACATCGACGGCGCCGACGCCCCCTGGTTCAGCAGGCCGTTGAGCCCGACCGTGAGCGGGAACAGGCTGTCGTCGCCGAGCATGATGTACGGCAGCAGGAAGTTGTTCCAGATCGCGACGAACTGGAACAGCAGGATCGTGACGAGGCCCGGCAGCATCATCGGCATCGCGATGCGGTGGAACACGTACATCTCTTTCGCGCCGTCGGTGCGCGCCGCCTCCATGACATCGGTCGGCACGGACGCCGCCGAGTAGATCCGAGCGAGGTAGATGCCGTAGGGGCTGATGATCTGCGGCAGCAGCACCGCCCAGTACGTGTTGGTGAGGCCCACCTGCGCCATCAAGAAGTACTGCGGGATGGCGAGGATCACACCGGGGACCAGCACACCCATGAGCAGTACGGTGAACACGGCGTCGCGGCCGGGGAACGCAAACTTCGCGAGCACGTAGCCGGACAGCGCGGAGACGTAGGTGGAGAGGATGGCGCCGACGCCCGCGTAGAGGGCGGTGTTGAGCATCCAGCGCCAGTAGATGCCGTCGCGGTAGGCGCTGAGCTCGGCGATGTTCGCGAACAGGTTGGCGCTCGGCGCGAACGTGAAGGTGGAGAACAGCTCGCCCGAGCTCTTGGTCGAGGCCATGACGACCCAGACGACGGGCAGCAGGCAGTAGACGGCGCCGAGGATCAGGATGACGGTCGCGACCGCGCTGGGACGACCGGGCGCGCGGCGGCGCGGGGCGAGCGGTGGGGTGAGGGCGCGCTCGCCAGCGGCGCGCGGGGCGGTGATCGTGGACACGGGTCAGTCCTCCTGTCCGAAGGCGCGCTTCTGCACGACGCGGAGGAACAGGAACGACACGAGGAACGTGGCTCCTGCGATCACGATCGAGCTGGCGGCCGCCGAGTAGATGTCGTCGCGCGTGAACGCGTCGCGGTAGATCTTCATGAGCGGCGTCCAGCTCGTGGAGAGGGTGTTGGTGAGGGGACGCAGCGTCGTCGGCTCGGCGAAGACCTGCAGCGTCGCGATGATCGAGAATAAGCCGGTCATGATGAGCGATGGCGTGATGATGGGGATCTTGATGCGCAGCGCCACCTGCACCTCGCTCGCGCCGTCGATGCGGGCGGCCTCGTAGATCTCGGTGGGCACGGCCTTGAGGGACGTGTACATCACGATCATGTTGAAGCCGACGCCGCCCCATAGCGCGATGTTGGCGATGCCGAACATGATGAGGCCGCTGGACAGCACCTCGGGTGCGTCCCATCCGACGAGGTCCGCGAGGTAGTAGAAGGGGCTCACGGCCGGCAGGTAGAGGAAGCCCCAGAGCAGTGAGCTGATGACCGCCGGGACGGCGTAGGGCAGGAAGATCGCGACGCGCGAGAAGCCCGTGGCCCGGGAGCGCCGGGAGTCGAGCAGGAGCGCGAACAGCAGGGCGAGGCCGAGCATGCACGGGATGAGGATGAGCCCGTAGAGGAGGACCCGGCCGACCGACGCGGCGAACTCGGGATCCCCGAGCGCACCCGCGTAGTTGTCGAGCCCGGCGAAGACCGTGGTACTGCCGCCCGAGCCCAGCCCGAGGCCCACGACCTGCTTTCTCTGGAAACTGAGCATCAGCGTGTAGACGATGGGGGCGAGCATGAACAGGGCGAACAGGATGATACCCGGGGCGAGCATCGCATAGGGCACCAGCACGCGCGAGCGGAACGTGCCGTGCGTGCGCGGACGCGCCGCGGGGAGGCGCGGTGCGGAGCCTGCGCCGGTGGGGGTCGGGCGCGCGGGCGCCGCCGTCTCGGTCACGTGGGAGACCTCTCTGTCTGGGGATGCGCGTCGGCGCGGATGGCGCCTCGGGCGCCGGGGGATCCGCCGGCCGGCATCGTGCACCGACCGGCGGAACGGTGGGGTCACCTGACCGTGAAGCCGTTCTTCTCCATGTCGGCCACCGTGATCCGCTGCATGGCGTCGACGGCCGCGAGGAAGTCGGCGCTCTTGCGGCTGTCAGCGGCCTTCGCGAACTCGTCGTTGAAGGCGCTGTACGCGACGTTGACGTTCGGACCGTAGGTGAACGGCGCGATCGAGTCGGCAGCCTCGGCCGCGACGTCGTAGAAGTCGGGCTGCGAGCTGAAGAACTCGGGCGCGGTGTCGAGCGCGTCGGCCACTGCCTCGGTGTCCGCCGGGTAGACGTTCGAGATGTCGGCGAGCGCCTTCACCGCCTCCGGGTCGGTGTTCAGCCACTTGGCGAACTCCACGGCCGCTTCCTTGTGCTCCGACTGCGTGGTGACGGCGGTGGTGGATCCGCCCCACGTGCCGGTCGCGGGCGACGACGCGTCCCACTGCGGCAGCGGTGCCGCGGCCCACTTCCCCGCAGTGTCCGGCGCGTTGGAAGCGAGGACGCTGGGCGCCCACACGGCGCTGATCCAGCCGACCTGCGTGCCGTCGTTCAGCCCCTGGTTCCACTCCGGCGTGTACATGGGCTTGTTGTCGATGGCGCCGGACTCGACGAGGTCGCCCAGTACGACGCGACCTCCTCCGTGGGCTGCGCCGCGATGCCCACTCCCCACGCGTCGCCGTCGATGGACCACCAGGAGGCACCCGCCTGCTGCGCGAGTCCCGCGAAGGATCCGGCGTCGCTCGCGGAGAACGTGCCGAGGCACTGCGAGGGGTCGGCCGCGTGCACGGCGTCCGCCGCGGCACGGTACTCGTCCCACGTCGTCGGGACGGCGATGCCGCGCTCGGCGAGGATGTCCGCGCGGTAGAAGAGCATCATGGGTGCGACGTCCTGCGGGATCGCGTAGACGGCGTCGCCGCCCAGGGTCACGCTCGACCACACGCCTGCGCTGAAGTCGCCCTCGAGGTCTCCGGCGCCCTGCTCGGAGATGTCCGCGATCGCGTCGGCGGAGACGAGGGTCGGGATTTTCTGGTACTCGGCCTGCATCAGGTCCGGGGCGCCGCTGCCTGCCTTGATCGCGGTGAGCAGCTTGGTGACGGCGGGGTCGCCGCCGTCCTGCTTGTTCACGGTGACCTGGATGTCGGGGTTCTGCTGGTTCCAGATGTCGACGACCTTGTCGAGGTCGGGCGCCCAAGCCCAATAGCTGAGCTCGACGGGCCCGTCGTCTGCTGCGCCCGGGGCGCATCCGGTGGTGATCAGCACGGCGGCAGCTGCCGCCGCGACCGCGGCTGTGCGGATGGATGTGCGCATTCGTCCTCCTTGGCGAAAGGCTGAGTGGGAGCGCTCACGCAGAGCACAGGCCGTCGGGTGACGAGATACGGGTCGACGCTGACTGTGAGCGCTCTCAGTAACGCACAGCACAAAGGGCGTGTCAATTACCCGTGATGCGGTCGTTACCTCCCGAACTGCGTGTGTTAGAACTGGGAGCGCACACAGTCAAAGGAGATGACATGGATCCGGATCGCCGCGACAGCCCGCGCCCGCTCACCTGGCCGCGCGGCACCGAAGCCCTGCGATACGGCGGTGACTACAACCCGGAGCAGTGGCCCCGCGAGACGTGGCACGAGGACGTCCGGCTGATGCGCGAGGCTGGCGTGAACCTCGTGAGCATCGGCATCTTCTCGTGGTCCGTGCTGGAGCCGAGCGAAGGCGTGTACGACTTCGCGCTGCTCGACGAGGTCATGGACCTCCTCCACGCCAACGGGATCGACGTCGACCTGGGCACGCCCACCGCCGCTCCGCCCGCCTGGTTCTGGGCGCGCTACCCCGACTCGCGTCCCGTCACGCGCTCCGGCACGGCGCTCGGCTTCGGATCCCGCGGCATGGTCAGCCCTTCGAGCCCCGAGTACCGCAGGGCGGCGACGGAGATCGCCCGCCGGCTCGCCGAGCGCTACCGGGACCACCCCTCTCTCGTGATGTGGCACGTGCACAACGAGTACGGCGCGCCCATCAGCGACTGCTACTCCGACCACTCGGTGCGCGCCTTCCGTGCCTGGCTCGAGGCCCGATACGGCTCGCTGGATGAACTCAACCGCGCGTGGGGCACGTCGTTCTGGGGTCAGCGATACGGGACGTGGGACGAGATCGACGCCCCCCGGCAGTCGGCGAGCACCACGAATCAGACGCAGCGGCTCGACTTCGCGCGCTTCACGTCGGATGCGCTCCTCGCCTGTTTCACCGCCGAGCGTGACGCGATCCGGGAGCACACGCCCCATCTGCCGATCACCACGAACTTCATGGCATCGAGCTGCCCGTCCATCGACTACTGGCGGTGGAGCCGGGAGGTCGACGTCGTCGCGAACGACCACTACCTCACGGCCGAGCGCCGGGACAGCCACGTGATGCTCGCGCTCGACGCCGACCTCACGCGCTCCTTCGCGGGCAACCGGCCGTGGATGCTCATGGAGCACTCCACATCCGCCGTGAACTGGCAGCCGCGCAACATCGCGAAGCGGCCCGGGGAGATGGCGCGCAACAGCCTCGCCCACGTGGCGCGCGGATCCGACGCCGTCATGTTCTTCCAGTTCCGCGCCTCCCGCTTCGGCGCGGAGAAGTTCCACTCGGCGATGCTGCCGCACGGTGGCACGGACACGCGGATCTGGCGCGAGGTCGTGGCGCTCGGCGCGGACGTGGCCGCGCTCGCGCCCGTGCGCGGATCCCGCGTCCGCGCCCGCGTCGCGATCCTCTGGGACATCCAGTCGTCCTGGGCGCAGGATCTCGAGTGGCGCCCGTCGGTGGAGCTCGACCACCGCGAGCGCGTCGAGGCCTTCTACACGGCGCTCTGGCACCGGGGTGTGACGGTCGACTTCGCGCATCCGCACCACGACCTGTCGGGCTACGACGTGGTGCTCGCACCCGCCCAGTACCTGCTCGACGAGGAGGGGTCGCGGAACCTCAGGGACTTCGTCGCGGGCGGCGGGCGGCTCGTGGTGTCGTACTTCAGCGGCATCGTGGATCAGGACGACGCCGTGCACGAGGGGATGGCGCCCGGCGCGCTCCGCGACGTGCTGGGGCTCGGCGTGCAGGAGTTCATTCCGCTGCGCGCCGACGAGACCGTGGCGCTCGACTCCGGCGCGACGGGAACCGGCTGGGCCGACGACATCGTGCTGTGCGGCGCCGAGGCGCTCGTGCGCTACGCGTCGGGACCGGCAGCAGATGGACCCGCGATCACACGGAATGCCGTCGGATCCGGCGCCGCCTGGTACGTCTCGACGCGCCTCGACCCGGCGGCGCTCGACGCGCTGCTCGCCGACGTGCTGGCCCAGGCGGGCATCGACGCGGAGCCGGCCCCGGACGGCCTGGAGCGCGTGACGCGGCACGGCGATGGCGAGGCGTTCACCTTCCTCGTCAACCACGCCGACGATCCGCGGACGGTGGCGATCCGCGGCGCCGAGCTGCTCACCGGGACCGAGGCGGACGGGGCGCTCGAGGTGCCGGCAGGCGCGGTGCGGGTGGTGCGCACGGCCGGATGACCGGACCGTGGACGAGCGGATCCGCGGGCCCGGTCCTGCGGATCCGCTCAGAAGAGCGCCCACTAGCCGTTAGTGCGCATACAGTCGTGTTCCACCCCATCGGAAGGCGTCGCGACGCGCATCCACGTCGACGACGACAGCAGGCGGCTCGATGACGAGCCGCGGAGAAGGAGGAGCAATGGCTCTCACGCAGGCCGCACCCGGCCAGACCGACATCCCCGGCATCAGCTGGTCCCCCGTCGCCGCGGGGCTCTGGGTCGCCCGACGCGGCGACGAGTTCGCGGGTCTCTCCGAGGAGCGGTGGGGCGTCGGCTTCCACGTCACCGACCGCCTCGGCCGCGACGTCGGCGACTTCCCCACGCTCCAGGAGGCGCGCCGCGCGCTCGGCTGACCCGAGCGCCGGGCGGGCGTTGCATGCGCCCGCCCGGCGGCCGATAGCACCTCCCGGCCGCGCTCGCACCGGATCGACGATCGCGCGCGCGCAGGCCTAGGGTCGAGCAGGTGCCTGCCTCCCCCACGCCTCCCGCATCCGACCACCACGCCGCCGACACCGGGCAGGCCGACGGCTTCGTCCGGGTGCGAGGTGCGTCCGAGAACACGCTCCGCGACGTGGACGTCGACATCCCGCGCGACCGGATCGTGGCCTTCACGGGCGTCTCGGGGTCCGGCAAGTCGTCGCTCGCGTTCGGCACCGTCTACGCAGAGGCGCAGCGCCGCTTCTTCGAGTCGGTGGCGCCCTACGCGCGCCGGCTGATCCGGCAGGAGCAGACGCCGCACGTCGAGAGCATCACGGGCCTACCGCCGGCGGTCGCGCTGCAGCAGCGCCGCGGAGCACCGAGCACGCGCTCGACCGTCGGCACCGTGACCACGCTGTCCAACTCGCTCCGGATGCTCATGTCGCGGGCCGGGACGTACCCCGCGGGCCAGGGCCGGCTCGACTCCGACGCCTTCTCGCCCAACACGGCCGCGGGCGCGTGCCCCGTGTGCCACGGGCTCGGCGTCGCGCACACCGTGACCGAGGCGTCGCTCGTGCCGGATCCGTCGCTCTCCATCCGAGAAGGCGCGATCTCCGCATGGCCGGGCGCCTGGCAGGGCAAGAACCTGCGCGACGTCACCATCGCGCTCGGGTACGACGTGGACGTGCCGTGGCGCGAGCTGCCGCGGGAGTCGCGCGACTGGATCCTCTTCACCGAGGAGCAGCCGGTGGTGCAGATCACGCCGCAGCGCGACCGCGTGGCGAAGCCCTACAACGGGCGGTTCTGGAGCGCGCGCTCCTACGTGCTGCACACGCTCGCCGACTCGGCGAGCCCGCGGCTCCGCGACGCCGCGCTCGCGCACATGGTCTCGGGCACGTGCGAGCGGTGCGGCGGGAGCGGGCTCACGCCGGAGGCGCTGGCCGTGACCTTCGCGGGCCGCAGCATCCAGGAGCTCAACGCGCTGACGCTCGCGGACCTCGCGACGGCCATCGCGCCGGCGGACGGCATGGGCGACGTGGCCGTGACCATCACGACCGACCTCGTCGCACGCCTCGCCGTGCTGGTGGACCTCGGGCTCGGCTACCTCAGCCTCGGTCGCGTCACCACGACGCTGTCGCCCGGCGAGATGCAGCGGCTCCGTCTCGCGACGCAGCTGCGGTCGGGGCTCTTCGGCGTCGTCTACGTGCTCGACGAGCCGTCGGCGGGGCTGCACCCGGCCGACGCCGAGCCGCTGCTCGAGGTGCTCGAGCAGCTGCGCGACTCCGGCAACTCCGTGTTCGTGGTCGAGCACGACATGGACGTCGTGCGGCGCGCCGACTGGATCGTGGACGTGGGGCCGGGCGCGGGGCAGGCGGGCGGATCCGTCGTCTACAGCGGTCCCGTCGACGGGCTCCGCGAGGTGGAGGCGTCGGCGACCCGACCGCACCTCTTCCCGGACCTCGCGCCTCCGCGCGCCGAGCGGACGCCGCGCACGCCGACCGGGAGCATCCGGGCGACGGGCGTGACGCTGCACAACCTCGTGGACCTCGACGTGGAGATCCCGCTCGGCGTGATGGTCGCGGTGACGGGCGTGTCCGGATCCGGCAAGTCGACGCTCGTGAGCCGCGTGCTGCCGGACCTGCTGCGGGCCTCGCTCGCGCCCGACCGCGTGGTGGTCGAGCAGGCGGACGACGCGGATGGCGACGACGACGCGTCGGGCCCCGCGCGGATCGCCCGGGTGGAGGGGGCCGACGCCGTCGACCGGCTCGTGTCGGTCGACCAGCGCCCCATCGGCCGCACGCCCCGCTCGACGCTCGCCACCTACACCGGGCTCTTCGACGCGGTGCGGCGCACGTACGCCGCCACCGATGAGGCGCGCGCCCGCGGCTACGGCGCCGGCCGGTTCTCGTTCAACGTCGCGGGCGGGCGGTGCGAGACCTGCCAGGGCGAGGGATCCGTGACGGTCGAGCTCCTCTTCCTGCCGGGCTCCTACGGCCCGTGCCCCACCTGCCACGGCGCCAGGTACGAGCCGGCGACGCGGGAGATCGAGTACCACGGGAAGTCGATCGCGGACGTCCTGGGCATGACGGTGGACGAGGCGCACGGCTTCCTGCAGGACGTGCCGCTCGCGGCCCGCGCCCTCGCGACGCTCCGCGACGTGGGCCTCGGCTACCTGCGGCTCGGCCAGCCCGCGACCGAGCTGTCGGGCGGCGAGGCGCAGCGGATCAAGCTGGCCACCGAGCTGCAGCGGGCGCCGCGCGGCCACACCCTCTACCTGCTCGACGAGCCGACGACGGGCCTCCATCCGGCCGACGTGGTGCTCCTCCTCCGGCAGCTGCAGGGGCTGGTGGACGCGGGCAACACGGTCGTCGTGGTGGAGCACGAGATGGACGTGGTGGCGGATGCCGACCGCGTGATCGACCTCGGGCCGTCGGGCGGCGACCAAGGCGGCCGGATCGTGGCGCAGGGCACCCCGCGGGAGGTCGCCGACGCCGCGGGGAGCCGGACGGCGCCGTACCTCGCGCGGCGGCTCGACGCCTCCTGAGACGGGTCGCGCAGGACGGCACGGGCCCAGCGCGACGTGGGTAGTCTGACCTCTTGCGGTCGCGCCCCGGTGCGTCCGACGCGCTCGCCTCCATCCCGCACGCCCCTAGGAGCACCTCGTGACTGACTCGACCGGTACACCCTCCACGCCCGCGGGCTGGTACGCGGACCCCGCAGGATCCGACCGCCTGCGCTGGTGGGACGGCACGCGCTGGACCGACCACCTGGCCGACGCGCCGGCCGCCGCCGCGGCCTCGTCGTCCGCGGGCCAGCAGGGTGACGTTCAGGGATCCGCGGGGCAGCCCGCCGCCGCTCCGGGCTCCGGCCACGTGGCCCCGGAGGCCCCGGGGGCCGCAGCCGCGCCGCCGGCCTACGGCCAGCAGGCTCCCGGCCAGCCGTACGGGCAGCAGCCCTACGCGCAGGCCGGGTACGCGCAGACGCCCTATGCCGCCCCGACCCCTCCCCCGCAGGTGCCCGCGTCCACGTCCCCGTTCACGTGGGCGATCTGGGTCCTCGCGGCGCTGCCGCTCGTCTCGATCGTCCTCGCGCTGAACGTCGACTACCGCACCGCGCTCGAGATGAGTCCCCGCGGCCCGCGACCCGACGCCCTGGTCGCCTCGGCGATCAGCAGCCTCGTCCAGTTCCTCCTGTGGGGCGGATCCGTCGCGCTCGCGTTCGTCGACTGGCGCGACCTCACGCGCCGCGGCATCGTCCGCCCCTTCCACTGGGCGTGGGCGTTCATCCCCGTCGCCGGCGGCGTCTACCTCATCGGGCGGTCGATCGTCGTCCGCCGCCGCATCGAGGGCGCGCCCGCGAACGCGCTGTCGCCGATCTGGCTCTGGGTCGGGCTCAACGTCATCGTCGCGTTCATCTCCATCGTCAAGTTCGTCGAGGCCTTCTCCACGACGATGCAGATGTACAGCACCGGCCGCTACTGATCCGCAGTCGGCCCGCCCGCCGCACGTCCCGCGCCCCGGTCGGCGCGTCCGCTCACACGAAGCGGATGCGCTGGCCGGGGCGCAGCTGCGCGGCGAGGCGGACGTCGTCGCGGGCGACCACGCCGATGACCGGGTAGCCGCCCGTCATGGGGTGGTCGGCGAGGAACAGGATCGGCCGGCCCGACGGCGGCACCTGGAGCGCGCCGGTGACGACGCCCTCGCTGGGGAGCTCACCCGGGATCCGCCGCTCGAGCGGCTCGCCGT
Organism: Clavibacter sp.; assembly: GCF_014802555.1. Taxonomy (NCBI): domain Bacteria; kingdom Bacillati; phylum Actinomycetota; class Actinomycetes; order Micrococcales; family Microbacteriaceae; genus Clavibacter; species Clavibacter sp. The sequence goes on from NZ_JAAVCB010000037.1 coordinate 20,918, forward strand.
CGAGGCGGACGCCCACGCGGTCGGCCTCGGCGGTCACCTCCCACCCGCGGTCGAGGAGCGCGGTCCAGGATCCGTCGACGAACCAGTCGAGGCGCGGGCCGGGCGACGCGCGGAGGACCACGTCGCCGTCGGCGGGCGCGGAGACCGCGAGCGAGTCGATCGGGGGCACGGGCCGGGCGGGCGCGGATCCGACGGGCAGCACGTCGCCCACCGCGACGGGCGCGGGTCCCACGCGGGAGAGCATGTCGGTCGCGCGGGAGCCGAGGACGGGCGCGACGTCGATGCCGCCGCGCACCGCCAGGTACCAGCGGATCCCCGCGACAGCCGACCCGATCTCGAGGGCGTCGCCGGCGTCGAGCAGCACGGCCGCGGCGTACGGCGCGGGCCGCGACCGGCGGCCCACCGTGCGCACGAGCGGTCCGACGGCGCCCGTGACGGCGACCCACACGGCGGCCGTCGCCCGCAGCA
>NZ_JAAVCB010000038.1:0-13201 GCF_014802555.1 Clavibacter sp.
CCGCGCCGCGACCTACGACGCCTGGCTGCATCACTACAACCACCACCGCCCCCACACCGGCATCGGCGGACTCACGCCCGCCGAACGCGTTCACAACCTCACTGGGAACTACACCTAGCGTGGGAGCATGTCCGACACCCGCACCCCCTTCTCCGAGCTCGACGAGTTCATCGCCATGCCGCGCCTCGGCGGCCTCGTGCTCTCCCCCGACGGACGCCGCGCCGTGCTCACCGTCACGACCCTCGACGCCGCGCGGACCGGCTACCGCCACGCCCTCTGGGCCGTGCCCGCGTCGGGCGGCGGCGTGCCGCGGCGCCTCACCCGCTCGGCGAAGAGCGAGGCGGGCGCGGCCTTCACGGCATCCGGCGACCTCCTGTTCGTCTCGTCCCGGCCCGACGCCGACGACGCCGAGGAGAAGGACGCCGCGCAGCTGTGGATCCTCCCGGCCGACGGCGGCGAGGCCCGCGCGCTCACCCGGCTCGCCGGCGGGGTGGACGGCATCGCGGCCGTCGCGCGCGACGCGGCCACGCTGATCCTGCGGGCGCCGCTGCTGCCCGGGTCCGGCTCGCTCGAGGCCGACGCCGTGGAGCGGAAGAAGCGGTCGGATCTGAAGGTCAACGCGATCCTGCACGAGAGCTACCCCGTGCGCTACTGGGACCACGACCTCGGCCCCGACGAGCCGCACCTGCTCGCGCTCGACCTCGCCGACGCGCTCGTCGAGGAGCCCGCGCGTCCCACGACGGCGGACGCGGCCACCGCGCTCGCCGCCGAGGCCGCCACCGAGGACGGCGGATCCGCAGCAGCCGCGCCCGCCGCCAACGCCCAGCCGTACCCGGCCTCGCTGCCGCGTCCGCGGGACCTCACGCCGCGGCCCGGCCGCACGCTCGACCACGCGGCCGCCGCCATCTCGCCGGACGGCCGCACGCTCGTCGTCGCGGTCGGCGTGAAGGAGCGCCGCGGCGACCGGCAGGCGCTCGTGTCGATCGACGTCGCGACCGGCGAGCGGACCACGCTCCTCGACGTGCCCGGCGTCGACCTCGAGATGCCCGCCATCAGCCCGGACGGCGCCCTCCTCGCCTACATGCGCACCGACCGGGCCACGCCCGCCGCGCCCACGCAGCAGGAGATCTGGGTGTCGGCCCTCGACGGATCCGGCGCCCGCCGCGTCGCCGCCGGGTGGGACCGCTGGCCGTCGTCGCTGCGGTTCGACGCGGACTCGCAGGGACTCGTCGTCACGGCCGACCAGGACGGGCGCGGACCCGTGTTCCGCATCGGCCTCGACGACGCCGTCACGCAGCTCATGACCGACGACCACACCTACACGGACGTGCAGGTCGACCCCGGGACGGGCGACGTGGTCGCCCTGCGCTCCTCGTGGATGGCGCCCGCGCACCCCGTGCGCGTGTCGGCCGCCGACGGATCCGTGACGGAGCTCGCGACGCCGGCGCCCGTTCCCGCGACGACCGGCACCATGACCGAGGTCGAGACGACGGCCGCCGACGGCGCCCGCGTGCGCGGCTGGCTGATGCTGCCGGACGGCGCGTCGGCCGAGGCGCCCGCGCCGCTGCTGCTCTGGATCCACGGCGGACCGCTCAACAGCTGGAACGCCTGGAGCTGGCGCTGGACCCCGCAGGTGATGGTGGCGCGCGGCTACGCGGTGCTGCTCCCGGATCCCGCGCTCAGCACCGGCTACGGCCTCGACTTCATCGCGCGCGGCTGGGACGCGTGGGGCGAGGCGCCCTTCACCGACCTCATGTCGATCACGGACGCCGTCGAGGCGCGCGACGACGTCGACGAGACCCGGACGGCTGCGATGGGCGGCTCGTTCGGCGGCTACATGGCCAACTGGGTCGCGGGCCACACCGATCGCTTCCGCGCGATCGTCAGCCACGCGAGCCTGTGGGCGCTCGACCAGTTCGGGCCGACCACCGACTCGTCGCAGTACTGGCAGAGCATCTTCTCGGCGCAAGGGCTCGACCGGAACTCGCCGCACCACTCGGTGCGCGACATCGTGACGCCCATGCTCGTGATCCACAGCGACCGCGACTACCGCGTGCCCGTGGGCGAGAGCCTGCGCCTCTGGTCGGAGCTCGCCGAGCACCACGCCTCCGACGACGGCACGACGCCGCACCGGTTCCTGATCTTCCCGGACGAGAACCACTGGATCCTGAAGCCCCAGCAGTCGGTGGTCTGGTACCGGACGGTGCTCGCGTTCCTCGACCAGCACGTGCACGGGAAGGACTGGGTGCGGCCCGAGGCGCTCGGCTAGCGGCGGCGGTCCGGTCGCTCAGGCGAGCGCCCGGACCAGCTCGCCGAGGTCGGCGACCTCCAGGTCCACGAGGTCGCCGGCTCCGGGGCGCTCGGCGCCCGGGCGCGCGACGTACGCCGTGCGGAAGCCGTGCGCGGAGGCCGCGCGCAGGTCCCACGGGTGGGCGGCGAGGAACAGGGTGCGCGCGGGATCCAGGTCGAGCGCGTCGATGGCGTGCCGGTAGGCGGCGGGCGCGGGCTTGAAGGTGCGGACGGATCCGCTGGAGAGGATGGCGTCCCACGCGATCGCCTCCGCGTGCGCCAGTCGGGCGAGCGCGGCGAGGTCCCCGTTGCTGAGACCGGCGACGAGACGCTCTCGACGGAGCGCGGCCGTCGCCTCTGGGACGTCGGGCCACGCGCGGTGCTCGCGGTCGGAACGTGCGGCTCGCGCGCGGATCCCCGGGGTGGGGTCCCCGCCGAGCCCGGCGACCGCCTCGACCGCCGCCGCGCCCATGAGCTCGGCATGCGGCTGCCACGGGGCGTCACCCCTGACGACGGCGGACATCCGCGCGTCGAGGTTCCCCTCCCGCCGCCGCCGGAGTTCCGTCGCGGAGGCCAGCCCTGCCTCGGCGGCGATCTCGTCGGCCACGCGCGCCCAGGTCGCGTCCTCGTCGACGAGCGTGCCGATGACGTCGAAGACGACGGCGTCGACGCGGTCCGGAAAAAGGGGTGTCCTGTCCATGGATCGCAGTCAACCAGGCGAGGGCGCGGGAACCCCGGCCCGGCGCAGCCGCGGCTCAGGCCTCGTCGCGGTAGACCACCTGGCGCTCGCCCGCCCGGACGGCCGCGGTCAGCCGGTTGCCGGCGGGCGGGAGCGGGCAGTTCATCCAGTCGGAGAAGCCGCAGGGCGGGACGACGGCGCGCGTGAAGTCGAGGGTCACGGGCCCGTCGCCGTCGGGGCGGGGGAGGAAGAGGAAGCGGCTGGGCGCGTAGCTCTCGCGGCCGGTGGTGGCGTCCGCGAAGACGAGCTGGAGGCGGTCGCCGTCGGCGAAGGCGCTGAGGCGCACCTCGGACCCCTCGATCTCCACGACGATGTCGCCGGGCACGGGCAGCTCGCGCGTGCGACCGGCGTCGGCGATGTGCTCGAAGGGGATCACGCGGTCGTCGTCGACGCGCTCGAAGCGGCCCTCGAGGATCCACTCGGGCGCGTACGGGTAGACCTCGATGTCCTCGAACGCGCGGTTCTTCGGGCTCGCCGAGTCCCAGAGCCGGTAGCCGTACTCGGGCTCGCCGGTGTCGAGCGAGGTGCGCTCGATCCGCGTGAGCTGCACGGTGTCGGGCTGGCCGTCGAGCGCCTCGAGGTCGCTGACCTCCCGGCCGGGCTCGAGCCACGTCGTCTGGATGAGCGCGAGGCTGCCGAAGGGGCTCGTCACGGCGGCGAGACGGGCGCGGTGCCAGGCGTCGTATGCGGCGAGGGCGTCGGGGTCGGCGGGTCGGGCGGGATCGGTCGTCGTGTCGGTCACCTGATGGTCAACGCGCCTGGCGCGGTCGCATTCCCGGAGGGCGCGTCGCGCGGAGGTCGCGCGGAGGCGGCGGGTATTGACTGGAGGCACCGACGGAAGGACGCACCATGGCACGCACGGTCGCCGATCAGCTCATCTCCCAGCTCCTCGCGGCGGGGGTCAGTCGCATCTACGGGGTGGTGGGCGATAGCCTCAACCCGGTCGTGGACGCGGTGCGGCGCACGGGCGGGAGCCGCAAGGGCGGCATCGACTGGATCCACGTGCGGAACGAGGAGGCGGGCGCGTTCGCCGCATCCGCCGAGGCGCAGCTCACGGGGAAGCTCGCCGTGTGCGCCGGATCCTGCGGGCCGGGCCACCTGCACCTCATCAACGGCCTGTACGACGCGCACCGCTCGGGCGCGCCCGTGCTCGCGATCGCGAGCCACATCACGACGAACCAGATCGGGTCCGGCTACTTCCAGGAGACCCACCCCGACCGCCTCTTCGTCGAGTGCTCGCACTACACGGAGATGATCTCGACCGCGGTGCAGGCGCCGCGCGTCGTCGACCAGGCGATGCGGCACTCCCTCGCGCTCGGCGGCGTCAGCGTCATCACGCTGCCCGGCGACGTGGCGGAGTTCGAGGCGGAGGGCGAGGCGCCGGTCTTCTCGGTCCCGCGGCGACCGGCGATCGTCCCGGCCGAGGAGGACGTGCGCGCGCTCGCCGCCGCCATCGACGAGGCGGGGAGCGTCGCGATCTTCGCGGGCCGCGGCGCGGGATCCGCGCACGCCGAGCTCATGGAGCTCGCCGACAAGATCGCCGCGCCCGTCGGCCACTCGCTGCGCGGCAAGGACGTCATCCAGCACGACAACCCGTTCGACGTCGGCATGACCGGCCTCATCGGCTACGGCGCCGCGGCCGCAGGCATCGCGGGCGCCGACCTGCTGATCCTCATCGGCACCGACTTCCCCTACGACCAGTTCCTGCCGGGCAAGGAGGTGCGGACCGCGCAGATCGACATCGCGCCCGAGCGCCTCGGCCGCCGCACCGACGTCGACATCGCGATCCACGGCGACGCCCTCTCCACGATCCGCGCCGTGCTGCCGCTGGTCGAGCGGAAGACGGACCGCCGGTTCCTCGACAAGCTGCTCAAGGAGCAGGACAAGAAGGTCGAGCAGGTCGTCGGCGCGTACACGACGAAGGCGGAGAAGCTGACGCCGATCCACCCCGAGTACGCGGCCAGCATCCTCGACGAGGTCGCGAGCGACGATGCCGTCTTCCTGAGCGACACCGGCATGTGCAACGTGTGGACGGCGCGCTACATCACCCCGAACGGGCGCCGGCGAATGCTCGGGTCGCTCGTGCACGGATCCATGGCCAACGCGCTGCCGATGGCGATCGGCGCGCAGATCGCGTACCCGGAGCGCCAGGTCGTGTCGGTCTCGGGCGACGGCGGGCTCTCGATGCTCATGGGGGAGCTCGTGACGGTCGCGGCGTACCAGCTGCCCGTCAAGGTCGTCGTCTTCAACAACTCGACGCTCGGGCTCGTGAAGGTCGAGATGCTCGTCGACGGGATCCCGGACTTCGGCGTCGACGTGCCCATGGTCGACTACGCCGCGGTGGCGGCCGCGCTCGGGATCCACTCCCAGCGCGTCGAGGACCCGGCCGACATCCGCGGCGCGCTCGAAGCGGCGTTCGCGCACGACGGGCCCGCGCTCGTCGACCTCGTCACCGACCCGATGGCGCTCTCCATCCCGCCGGAGATCACGGCCGCGCAGGTGAAGGGCTTCGCGCTCTCGATGTCGAAGATCGTGATGAACGGCGGCGTCGGCGAGGCCGTGAAGCTCGCCCGCTCGAACCTGCGGAACATCCCGCGGCCGTGAGCGATCCCGCGCACGCGTCCCGTCCTACCCCGAACCGTCCCACACCGAACCGAGGAGATCCCATGTCCCAGCCCGTCGTCGTCACCGCCGTCTTCACGCCCGTCGAGGGCAAGCACGACGAGGCGGTCGCCGCCCTGTCCCGCGGCATCGCCGAGGTGCACGAGGAGGAGGGCTGCGAGGTCTACGCGATCCACGACGCCCCCGACGGCACCATCGTGATGCTCGAGAAGTGGTCGTCCGAGGAGGACCTCGACGCGCACGGCGCGGGCGAGGCGGTGGCGCGCATGGGCGCGTCGCTCGCCGGCCTCATCACGGGGCCCGCCGTCGTCACCCGGCTCACGCCCATCCCGGCCGGCTCGGAGCTGCAGGGCGCGCTGTAGCGGCCCGCGCTCCGCTCAGCCGACCTCGACCAGCGTGATCCCCGCCGAGCGGTCGCCCGACGCGAGCGCCTCGAGCGCGGCCGGAGCCTCGTCGAGCGTGATGCGGTGCTCGATGAGCAGCTCGGGCTTCAGCGCGCCCGAGGCGACCATGGCCATCAGCTCGGCGTAGTCGTGCGCGGGCATGCCGTGGCTGCCGTGCATGCTCAGCTCCTGGCTGATGACGAACGGCACGGGCACGGTCGGCTCGGTCGCGAACAGGCCGATCTGCACCTGCCGGCCGGTCGGCGCGAGCGCGAGCACGCTGATCCGCAGCGTGGACTCGCGGCCGAGCGCCTCGACCGACACCTGCACGCCGTCGGGCGAGACCGCGTGGATCGCGTCGAGGACGTCGAGCTCCGAGAGGTCCGAGGAGTCGATCGTGTACTCGGCACCGAGCTCCGACGCGCGCGCGAGGGCCGCGGGATCCACGTCGACCGCGATGACCTCCGCGCCCACGGCGACGCCGATCATCACCGCGCTGAGGCCGACGCCGCCGCAGCCGATGACGAGGAGGTGCTCGCCGCGCCGGATCCTGGCGCGGTGCACCAGCCCGCGGAAGGCGGTGGCGAAGCGGCAGCCGAGGAGGGCGGCGGCGCCCGCGTCGAGCTCGTCGGGCACGGGGATGAGGTTCACGTCGGCGTCGTGCAGCGCGACGAGCTCGGCGAACGACCCCCAGTGCGTGAAGCCCGGCTGCGTCTGGTCCCGGCACACCTGGCCGTTCCCGGCGCGGCACTCGGCGCAGCGGCCGCACGCGCAGACGAACGGGACGGTGACGCGGTCGCCCACGTGGAAGCGCGTCACCTCGGGTCCGACCTGGTGGATCCGCCCGACCAGCTCGTGCCCCGGCACCTGCGGGAGCTCGATGCCGTCGTCATGGCCGAGCCAGCCGTGCGCGTCGCTGCGGCAGACGCCCGTCGCCTCGACGCGCACGACGACGCCGCCGGCGGACGGCACGGGATCCGGCAGCTCGCGGACGACGGGCGTCTCGCCGAACCTCTCGTAGACGACGGCGCGCATGGGGGCTCCTCGGGGTCGGGGCGGGTCGGGCTCGTCCACGCTATCCGAGCCACGGCCCGCACCCGGCGCGCGCTGGCAGACTGGCCCGGTGACCCGCACCCCCGCCGCCCCCGCGTTCACCCGTCCCTCGCTCGCGCCCGGGCTCCTGGGCGCCATCGTGCTGCTGGCCGGCTTCGCGGTGATCGACGGCGAGCTGTTCACGGTCGTGCGCTTCGCGGTCGCGATCTTCGCGCTCATCATGATCGTGTTCTCGGTGCGCGCCCGCAGCTGGTGGAGCGCCGCGCTGCTCGCGGCCGTCGCCGTGATGTGGAACCCGGTCGCCGTGATCCCGGTCGAGGCTGTCACGTGGCAGTCGCTGCAGTACGTCGCCGCGATCGTGTTCATCGCCGCGGGCATCCTCGTGAAGGTGCCCGTGGACGACGCCCCTACGCCGGGCCGACCCCGAACGCGCGCTCCTCGGTGAGGCCCCGCCGCAGGTAGGCGACGATCTCGTCGAGCGACCGGCGTGCGAGCGCCGGGTCGGCCGCCGGGTAGGCGAGCCAGCCCTGGTCGGCGCGGGGGATCCGCACGAGCCGCGCCTTCATCCCCGCCGCCTTCAGCGCCGCGACGCCCTCGACGACGTGGTCCAGGCGCGGATCCGCGGCGCCCACGTGCACGAGCGCGTCGGGCAGCCGGTCGAGGCCGTGGCCCTGGTGGTCGGCGGATCCGACGCTCGGCACGTCGCCGGACGGGCTCACGAGCACGAGCCGCAGCACGGCGGGACCGTCCGCGTCGCGGGCGAGCGCCGTGATGCGGAGCGCGCGATCGGCGCCCTCGCCGTCGCCCAGGATCCCGAGCCGCTCCGGCGTGCCGTTCCAGCCGGCCGCGTGCGACGCGATCCACGACAGCCCGCCGAGCGCCTGCGCGTCGTCGTCCGGCGCCATGGTCACGACCACCGCGCGGAGGTCCTTCGCGAGCGTCGAGGGCAGCCAGTCGCCGTCGTGCCGCGCGAGGACGACGAGCACGGGGGATCCGGTCGCCGAGCGGTCGTGGCCGGGCGGCGTCCACACGGCGACCTCGAGCGGGACGCCCTGCTGGCCGGCGGCGAAGCGGACGACGCGCGTGCCCGCCGCCGGGGTGCCGCGGAGCGAGCGCGCGACGGCCGGGACGTGCCGGATGGCGATGCCGAGGATCCGGCGACGGCGGGTGAGCGTGCCGGGAGCGGTGCGCCCGGCCATCAGGCGGGACCTGCGGATCCGGCGTCGGCCGTCCCGGGCACGGGCGTCCCGGAGACCGATGCCCGCGCCTCGGAGGGCCGCGTCTCGCGCTCGCCGCGCGGGACCGCGCCGTGGCCCTCGGGCACGCGCTCGCCCTCGCGGACCGGGCCGGGAGGCGTGCCGTCGCCGAACGGGCGGCCGCCCAGCTCCTCGCGCCCGTGCGGCTCGAGCCAGCCCCACGTCTCGGGGCCTACCGGCACGACGCGCGTCGGGTTGATGTCGGTGTGCGTCAGGTAGTAGTGCTGCTTGATCTGCACGAAGTCGATGGTGTCGCCGAAGCCGGGAGTCTGGAACAGGTCGCGCGCGTACGCCCACAGCACGGGCATCTCGTCGAGCTTCTGCCGGTTGCACTTGAAGTGCCCGTGGTAGACGGCGTCGAAGCGGGCGAGCGTGGTGAAGAGGCGCACGTCGGCCTCGGTGATGGTGTCGCCCACGAGGTAGCGCTGCGTGGCGAGCCGGTCGCTCAGCCAGTCGAGCCGGCCGAAGAGGCGGTCGTAGGCCTTCTCGTAGGCCTCCTGCGATCCCGCGAACCCGCAGCGGTAGACGCCGTTGTTCACGTCGCGGAAGACGAGGTCGGCCACCTCGTCGATCTCCGCTCGCAGGGGAACGGGGTAGAGGTCGGGGGCGCCCTCGCGGTGGTGCTCGGTCCACTCGGTGGAGAGGTCGAGCGTGATCTGCGGGTAGTCGTTGGTGACCACCTGACCGGAGGGGATGTCGACGAGCGCCGGCACGGTGATCCCGCGCGGGTAGTCGGGGAAGCGCGCGAAGAACGACTCCTGCAGGCGCTCGGTGCCGAGGACCGGGTCACGGCCGGCGGGGTCGAGGTCGAAGGTCCAGCTGCGGGCGTCGTGCGTAGGGCCGGGGAGGCCGAGGGAGATGGCGTCCTCGAGGCCGAGGAGGCGTCGGACGATGACCGAGCGGTTCGCCCACGGGCACGCGCGCGCCGCGACGAGGCGGTAGCGGCCGGCCTCGACGGGCCAGCCCTGCGAGCCGTCGCGGAGGATCCGGTCCTCGATGTAGTTCGTGTCGCGGGTGAACTCACCCTCTTCCACGTAGCGGCCGGGAGCGCCCGCCTCGTTGCTGGCTGCGGGTGTCGCCTGATCCGTCATGCATCCACCCTAGGCCGGGGCCGTCCGCGGCGACCGGGCCGGGCCGAGCCGCACCGCGCACACCGGCGCGCACCGGCTCCCGCGTGCCCTAAACTCTCCGTGTGCCCGTCCTCCCCGAGGCGGCCGGGTGCAGGCGGCGGACCCACATCCCACCCCCCGACCCGGAACCCCGGTTGCTCGAGGCAGGTCCCCTCGCCACCGTCCGACCGCACGCGTCACCGTGCGCGACGGGCTCACGTCCTTCCGATCCGGGAGCGCAGGCAGCGCCTGGCCCCGGCAGTGAACAAGGAGTTGCATGGCTCGCACCGGCCAGCGGCGGTCCTCCGCCCGCACGCGCACGATCGACAACGAGGGGCTCATCCCCGTGCTGGCCCGCGCCGTGCGCGAGATCGAGCAGGCCGCCCAGCGCGGCAAGCTCAAGCCCGTCAACCGCACGAAGTTCCAGGTCATCGCCGTGCTGATGCGCGAGGAGCGCACGCACGCGAAGGACCCGGCCACCCCGCTCAGCGACCCCGAGCGCGCCGAGACCCTGAAGCGCCTCGACGGCATCGCGAGCATCCTGGCCCGCACGGCCGCGCGGGACACCTCGGTGCTGCCGCTGCTGGATCCCGACGCCAAGCTCTCCGAGACCGCCCGCGCCATGCGCAAGCACATGCTCTTCGACGGCGGCGTGGAGATGGTCGTGGAGGAGGAGCCGGAGCCCGAGCCCGAGGATCCCGCCCTCGCCAAGCTCGTCGAGCGCCAGGTGGTGCCGCCGTCCGTCAAGGCCCGCGTGCTCGCGAACCCGTTCCTCGAGCCCGACCTCGACCGGCCCGCGCCCGCCGCGCCGCCCACCCGGAGGCTCGCGAACTGGGAGCTGCTCGGCCCGCTGTTCAAGTCGTTCGAGTACGGCGCCGGCGGCGGCATCGCGAGCATGGATCTGCCCGAGAGCCCCCGCATCGACCGCCTCTCGCCGCACGGCCTCGAGCTCATGCGCCACCAGGCGCGCTTCCTCGAGAGCGTGCGCCTCGGCCACCGCGAGTTCCTGCTCGCCGACGAGCCGGGCCTCGGCAAGACCGCGCAGGCGCTGCTCGCGGCGTCCGTCGCCGACGCGTACCCGCTGCTCGTCGTCGTGCCGAACGTCGTGAAGATGAACTGGAAGCGCGAGGTCGAGCGGTGGACGCCGCACCGCCGCGCCACGGTGATCCACGGCGACGGCCTCGGCCTCGACGCCTTCGCCGACGTGGTCATCGTCAACTACGAGGTGCTCGACCGGCACATCGGCTGGCTGCGCACGCTCGGCTTCCGCGGCATGGTCGTCGACGAGGCGCACTTCATCAAGAACCTGCAGTCGCAGCGCTCCAAGTTCGTGCTCGCGCTCGCCGAGAGCATCCGCCAGCGCCAGTCGAACCCGCTGCTCATGGCGCTGACGGGCACGCCGCTCATCAACGACATCGACGACTTCCGCGCCATCTGGCAGTTCCTCGGCTGGATCGACGGCGACAAGCCCACGTCGCGCCTCATGGGGGAGCTGGAGGAGGCGGGCCTCACGCCGGCCGATCCCGGCTTCTTCGCCGAGGCGCGTCGCGCGGTCATCGACCTCGGCATCGTGCGCCGCCGCAAGATCGACGTGGCCACCGACCTGCCGTCCAAGCGCATCGCGGATCTCCCGGTCGAGCTCGACGACGACCTGGGCCGCTCCATCCGCCAGGCCGAGCGCGAGCTCGCCGCCCGCCTCGTCAAGCGCTTCACGGCGCTCGTCGGCGCGCGCGGCACCACCGTCGCCGACGTCATGGACGGACCGGCGTCCGAGCGCGCGAGCCTCGTGCGGCTCGTCGCGCAGTCCGAGCTCGACGAGGCCAAGGCGCAGAAGACCGGCGAGAACGTGTTCACCATGGTCCGCCGCATCGGTCAGGCCAAGGCCGTGCTCGCGGCCGACTACGCTGCGCAGCTCGCCCGCTCCGTGGGCAAGGTCGTGTTCTTCGCGAAGCACGTCGACGTGATGGACCAGGCCGAGGCCACGTTCGCGAAGCGCGAGCTGAAGAGCGTGTCCATCCGCGGCGACCAGTCGCCGGCCGCGCGCCAGAACGCGATCGACTCCTTCCAGAACGACCCCGAGGTGAAGGTCGTGGTGTGCTCGCTCACCGCGGCGGGCGTCGGGCTCAACCTGCAGGCCGCGTCGAACGTCGTGCTTGCGGAGCTCAGCTGGACGAGCGCCGAGGAGACGCAGGCCATCGACCGCGTGCACCGCATCGGCCAGGAGGAGCCCGTCACCGCGTGGCGGATCATCGCGGCGCAGACCATCGACGCGAAGCTCGCCGAGCTCATCGACGGCAAGGCGGGCCTCGCGGCGCGCGCGCTCGACGGCGAGGACTTCGACGAGGCCGGATCCACGTCCGTCCAGCTCGACGCCCTGTCGCACCTCCTCGAGGAGGCGCTGGCGGCGGGCTGACCTCAGACCGGCTCTACACGACGATGCCCGGGCTATCTCAACTCGAGGTAGCCCGGGCATCGTCGCATGGAACTCCTATTAGTCGCGTCGACGATGAAGTCGTCCCGACAATTTTACGGAGACAAGATATGTCGCGCCGAAGAGCATTATCGCTCCTATGGTCGCAGGGATCGCGTGCGAGGAAATCGTCGTCCCTCCCACAAGAGGCACGACAACCAGCTGCGAGAAGAGAAAAAAGGCGACCACGATGCTCGATGACGTGAAGGCGCGGGTGCGCCGTGAACTTTGACGGTTTTCTGATTCAGTAATGGCGACACTGTGCGGCAAGCGTAGCGAGGTAGATGCGGAGATTTTGCCCACCCGGGCAGATGCCATGAGCAGTCAGAATACCGATGACCGTCGCGCCAAGTCCGGCGCCGATGCCGCACCCTACTCCTGCGGTTTCCGGCCCGACCGCCGCGCACACGGCAAGCGCAATGGTCCGCGCCGCGCCCACGGCCCCGGCGGCCTGTTCGCTGGAGTCGAGGCTGATGTAGGGGAACGGGTCAGCGCCGACTCCCACCAACGATTCGCCTGGGCCACCTTCCGAGCCTGGGTCGACTAAGGCGTCTCCATTGGGTGTATAGGTGAAGGAGATAAGCGCGTGGCCGGAGAGGTGGTAGGTCACACGCTGTCCGTACGGCGTAGTAGCGGTGGTGCGGTCTGCTGGGCCGCGCGTAAGATCGCTCGCGAGCTCACGACGCTCAGCCGAGTCGCGGAGAATGGACGCGTGAGTGGTTTGCGCTGAATTCGAGTGGCTCATGCTCGCCTGCACTTTAGAGGGAGTGCGGCTGGCTGACGGTTCCGCGTAAACGGATGGTGTTACTGCAAAGGACGACATGGCTAGCACCGCGACTGCGGCCACCTGTGTCAGTAATTGTTTTTTCATTTTTCCTCTTAGCTGGTTGTGGTGAAGGTCACCATCCTCCATGAGTGGCTGTCGAGCACGACTTGTCCGCAGGGTCCGCCAGCGGTAGGAGAGGAAGTGCTAGGTCGGTCAGTGATCGCCGAGCTCATCGACAGCAAGGCGGGCCTCGCGGCGCGCGCGCTCGACGGCGAGGACTTTGACGAGTCCGGATCCACCTCCGTCCAGCTCGACGCGCTCTCGCACCTCCTCGAGGAGGCGCTGGCGGCGGGCTGACCCGCTCGACGCACGACATGACGACGCCCCCGCGACCTGCGGCGGATTCTCGTGGTCCCCGCAACACCCTGAGTTCAGGGGGTTGCGGGGATCGTGGTTTCGGGTGAGTTGCGGCGGGAGTTCTTCGAGGTACTGGACCGGGTCGATGGCAGCATCA
>NZ_JAAVCB010000039.1:0-23780 GCF_014802555.1 Clavibacter sp.
CCCGCGCCGCGACCTACGACGCCTGGCTGCATCACTACAACCACCACCGCCCCCACACCGGCATCGGCGGACTCACGCCCGCCGAACGCGTTCACAACCTCACTGGGAACTACAGCTAGACGGCCAGCAGCACCTTGCCCACGTGCTGCGACGACGCGACGTGCGCGTGCGCGGCGGCGGCCTCGGCGAGCGGGAACACGCGGTCGACGACCGGCCGCACGGATCCGTCGGCCACCGCGGGCCACACGTCCGCGCGGACGGCGGCCACGATGCGCGCCTTGTCGTCGGCGTCGCGGGCCCGGAGCGTGGTGCCCCAGATCCGCCCGCGCCTGGCCATCAGCTGGCCGAGCGCGATGCTCGTGGGCGCGCCGCTCTGCGCGCCGATGACCATGATCCGGCCGTCGCGCGCGAGGGCGCGGATGTCGCGGTCGATGTAGTCGCCGCCGATCGCGTCGAGGATCACGTCGGCGCCGCGGCCGTCGGTCGCCTCGAGGAGCGCCGCGACGAAGTCCTGCTCGCGGTAGTCGATGAGGATCTCCGCGCCGAGCGCCCGGCACGCGTCGAGCTTCGCCGGGCTGCCGGCGGTGACGGCGACGCGCGCGCCGAGGCGGGTGGCCAGCTGGATCGCCATCGTGCCGATGCCGCTCGACCCGCCGTGCACGAGCAGGGTCTCGCCCGGCGCCAGCCGCGCGTCGAGCACGACGTTCGACCACACGGTCGCGACGACCTCGGGGAGCCCCGCCGCCTGGACGAGGTCCAGCCTGTCGGGCACCGGGAGGACGTGCCGCTCGTCGACCGCGACGAGCTCCGCGTAGCCGCCGCCCGCGAGCAGCGCGCACACGCGGTCGCCGACGCTCCAGCGCGTCGCGCCCTGGCCGACCGCCTCGACCGTGCCGGACACCTCGAGCCCGAGGTGCGTCGGCGCTCCCGCGGGCGGCGGGTACGCGCCCTCGCGTTGGCTGAGGTCGGCGCGGTTGACGCCGGCGGCGGCCACCCGGATGAGGACCTCGCCGGGGCCGGCCACGGGATCCGGCAGCTCGGTGAGGGAGAGGACGTCGGGGGAGCCGGGGGAGGGGAAGGTGATCGCGCGCATCCCGCCACGGTACGCCCGCCGGGGGCCGCGTCCCACCCGCCCCAGAAGTACATGAACTCGCAACGAAATGTGGGAATGGAGGCCCGATCCATGCGCTTGCATATCTTCGAGGCCGTCGGCCCGCACCCATGCCCCCTGTACGAAAGGCACGCACATGAGCGACACCACCACCGTCCCCGGCTACATCGCCGGCACCTGGACCATCGACAAGACGCACAGCTCGGTCGGCTTCAGCATCCGCCACATCATGATCAGCAAGGTCAAGGGCACGTTCAAGGACTTCGACGCCGAGATCGTCACGGGCGCGACCCCCGAGCAGAGCACCGTCAAGGCGCACGCGACCATCGCCTCGATCGACACCAACGAGCCGAACCGCGACCAGCACCTCCGCACCAACGACTTCTTCGACGCCGAGAACAACCCCACCATCGACTTCGTCTCGACCGCCGTGCGCGTCGAGAAGGACGGCGACGCGAAGGTCGATGGCGAGCTCACCGTCCGCGGCGTCACCAAGCCCGTCACGTTCGACGTCGAGTTCGGCGGCTTCGGCGGCGACCCCTCGGCAACACCAAGTTCGGCGCGACGGCCACCACGGTCATCAACCGCGAGGACTTCGGCCTGACCTACAACGCGGCCCTCGAGACCGGCGGCGTGCTGCTCGGCGACAAGGTCACCATCACGCTCGACATCCAGGCGGTCCTCGCGACCCCCGCGGCTTAGCGCCCACCGGCCGGGCATCCGTCCGGCCGCCTCCGCGTCACGCGGATGCGACGCCCCCGCTCCCGTCTCAGGGACCGGGGGCGTCGTCGTTCCCGGGCGGCGCCCTTCAGGGGAGGAGGCCGAGCGCGCGGAGCGTCTCGGCCGGACGCTCCACGTGCGCGAAGTGGCCGGCGTCGGCGATCACCGCGTGGGACGCGCACGGGACATCGCGGTCGAGCCGCACCAGGTCGTCCGGCGCGACGAAGACGTCCGAGCCGCCCTGCACGGCCGTGACGGGGCAGGTGATCCGCGGCCACAGCTCGGCAGCGGGGTACGCGACGGCGATCTCCGTGGCGCGGAGGAACCCGCGGGGCCGCACCTCGTCCGCCAGCGCGGCGATGACCGACCCGCCCACCCGCCCTCCGTGCGCGAACAGGGGCCGGGTGAGCTGACGCAGGAGGCCCGTGCGCTGGAGCACCCGGACGAACGCGAGCATTGGGGCGCCGAGGAGCCGCGTCACGTGGATCGAGCCGAGCATCGTGCTGAAGCCCGGGAGCACGTCGAAGCGGCGGATCGGGTGGGTCGCGCTCCGCATCACGGCGTAGAGGGTGCGCGACACCAGGGCCACGGACCGCACGCGAACCGGTTGCCGGACGGCCAGGTGGAGGGCGAGGAAGCCGCCCATCGAGTGGCCGACGACACGGCACCCGTCGTATCCGAGGTCGTCGACGACCCGCATCACGCTCTCGACCACGGAGTCGGCCGTCAGCTCGTCGTCCGGGACCGCGATCGGGGATCCGCCCCAGCCGGGGAGGTCGACGGCCACGACGTCCTCGAGGGGCGCACCCGCGTCCCGGGCGGCGCGGAGGGCCGGGGTCCACGTGGTCCACGACCCGGCCGCGCCGTGGAGGAGGACGGTGGCCGTCCGGGTGCGCCGCCCGGGCGCGTGGTGGTGGCGGACCATCCCGAGGCCGGTGACGGTCACGCCGGCGACCAGGCCGGAGTCGTGGGGATCGGGGTCGAGCTCGTAGGGGATGTAGCCGTCGGCGGCGCCACGTGATCGACGCGCCGTCCGGCCGGCGTCGTCACCTGCGGCGCGTCCGGCTCGGCGCAGGAGGGGGCGGGGTGACGAGGGGACGGGGACGCGCACGGATGACCTCCGGGACGGGGTGATCCGCACAGGGTCGCCGACCGACGACCCGTCCCGCGGGCCCTCTCCCCAGCGCCGCGCGTCCTCCCGGCCGCTCCCGGACAGCGATGGTCCGCGCTGGCGCGCGCGCCGCCGGCGTCTCAGGCGAGGAGGCCGAGCGCGCGCAGCGTCTCGGCCGGGCGCTCGACGTGCGCGAAGTGGCCGGCGTCCGGGATCACGGCGGATCGGAGCGTCGGCACCGCGCGCGCCAGCAGGTCGAGGTCGTCCCGCGACACGAACACGTCGTCGTCGCCGCGCACCGCGACCACCGGGCAGGCGATGCGCGCCCACAGGCCGTCGGCGTCGTAGCCGCGCGTGACCTCCGCGGCGAGCGAGAACGCGCGGGGCCGGGCCTCCGTCGCGATGGCGTCGACGATCGACCGCCGCACGCGCCAGCCGTGCGCGAACAGCGGCAGCGCGACCGCGCGCATGAGGCGGACGCGGCCGACGCCGCGGATGAGCGCGGTGCCGGGGCGGCCGAGGCGGCGCATGGTGCGCATCACGCCGAGCATCATCGTGAAGCCGGGGATGAGGCGGAAGGCGCGGACGGGGTGCGCCACGCTCGCGATCACCGAGTACGTGGTGGGCGAGACGAGCGCGACGGAGACGGCGCGGGCGGGCTCGCGCGCGGCCAGGTGCAGCGCGATGAAGCCGCCCATCGAGTGGCCGATGAGCCGCCACTGCGCGTAGCCGAGGCCGTCGACCACGGCGCGGACGGCGTCGGCGATGGCGTCCACCGTCGCCTCCTCGTCGGTCGCGTCGAGCGCGGATCCGCCCCAGCCCGGCAGGTCGATCGCGACGAGCTCGGCGAAGGGGACGCCCGCGTCCCGCGCGGTGCGGATGAGCGGCGTCCAGGTGGTCCAGGATCCGGCGGCGCCGTGCAACAGCACCGTCGCGGTGTCCGAGCCGCGGACCGGGACGTGGTGGTGCCGCACGACGCCGAGACGTGTGGGCGTGGTCCCGCGCACGAGGCCGGACGCGGCCGGTACCGGGTCGAGCTCGAGCGGGCTGTAGCCGGGCAGCGGACGCGTCACTCCGCGCCGCCGATGATCTCCGAGCGGATGCGGCGGATGTCCTCCAGCAGCGAGCCGATGAGGATCCAGTGCTCCTCGCTCGGCTGCAGCACCACGAGCGGTGCCGTGAGCGCGGGCTGCTCGTGGGGGTCGGCCCCGTCGGAGATGCCGCCCGGCAGCGCGTGCTCGGCGAGGAGCCGCACGTCGTGGGCGGCGCGCGTCAGCTCGGTCGCGATCCCGCGGACGACGGGCTCCTCGGCGAGCGACGGGTCGTAGCGGTCGTGCACGGCGCGCGTCATGCCCACCACGCGGTTGACGAGCACGGTGAGCGTGGCGAGCAGCTCGCGGTCGGCCTCGAGCAGCGCCCGGTGCCGCCGCCGGAGCGGGTTGAGGGTCAGGCTCTCGAGCCCCTTGTCGACCTCGGCGACCGCCTTCGTGTGCCGCGGCCGCAGCTCGCGCGCGCGGGTGAGCATCCGGTCGAGCTCCTCGCGGTCGACCGGCTCGGACAGCGCGCCCGCGAGCCGGTCGAGGGCTGCGGCGCAGTCGCCCGCGAGGCCGACCACCGCGCGCCGGCTCGCCTCGTGCAGCACGGGCGGCGCGATCGCGATGTTGACGACCACGCCGATGGCGGCGCCGATGACGGTCTCCACGATCCGGTCGACCGCGTACACGGGCGAGAGCTGGCCGATGGCGAGGACGAGCATCGCACTGATGGGGATCTGCGTGCTCGACCCCGGCGTCAGCCGGAACACCCAGCCCACGAGCACGGCGACGACGACCGCGAGGAGCACCACCCCGCTCGACGTGCCGAGCGCGAGGCCGAGCCCGAGCGCGAGCAGCACGCCCGTGATCACCCCGAGGCTGCGCTCGACCGCCTTGCCGAAGGTCTGGTTGATGCTCGGCTGCACCACGAGCAGCGCGGCGATGGTCGCGAAGATGGGCAGCTGCGCGGGCAGCAGGGCGATGCAGACGAACCAGGCGATGATCGCGGCGACCGAGGTCTTGACCACCTGGACGAACGGGATGCGCGTGGTCGTGCGGACGGTCGTGGTGATGCGCACGTGCGGCCTCCGGCTGCGGTCTCGGGTGCCCCCATCATCCCGCGGGCGGACGTCCTCAGGCGACCTGGGCCGCGTCGTCCACGCCGCCGTCCATCCCGTCGGCCCCGTCGCCCGCCGCGGCGCCCTGCCGCCGGGCGTCCTGCCAGCGCGCCCACATCTCCTTGAGGTCCCACGCGTCCTCCGCCTGGATGGAGACGCCCCGCTCGCCCGTGCGCCGCGTGCGCCCCCGGATGACGAGCAGGCGCGTGCCGAAGAGCATGGGCCCGGCCTTCTGCTGCGCCTCGTCGAAGAAGGTGGAGTCGGAGCAGCCCGTGCCGTCGTCGAGGCTGATGAAGACGACGCGCTTGCCGCTGCGCATGGGCGGCGTCTGCGTGGCGATGCGGATCCCCGCGACCACCACCTCGGATCCACTGCGCACCTCGAGCAGCTGGCTCGCCGGGATGACGCCGAGCTCGTCGAGCATGGGCCGGCAGCTCTCCAGCACGTGCTCGGTGACCTCCATCTGCAGGATGTCGATCGGCGGCGACCCGCTCCCGCCCGTCCGGGTCCGGCGAGCCGCGCGGGATGAGGTCGCGGTCGTCGACGAAGAGCGGCAGCTGGCCGGCCGGATCCGCGGGCCGGGCCGCGCGCGCCGTGAGCCGACGGGCGAACGCCATCACGTCGCCGCGTGACGCGACCCCGCGGGCCGCCTCGTCCTCGGCGGACGTGGCGAGGGAGTCGAGCGCGCCCACCGCGGCCAGCCGCTCCAGCAGCGCGCGCGACGGCTGCGCCTTCGCGTAGAAGTCGGAGATGGAGTCGTAGGGCTGGCCCCGCTCGATGCGCTCGAGCTCCGCCTCGCTCATGCCGTGCACGTCCTGCAGCGACAGCCGGATCCCCAGCTCGCCGATGCGCGTGCGCCCGGTCGTCTCCTCGCCCTCCACGCGCTCCACCCGGTAGACGCCCCGCGACCGGTTCACGTCGAGCGGCAGCACGGGCACGCCCATCCGCCTGGCCTCGGTGAGCAGCAGGCGCTTGGGGTACATGCCGGGGTCGTGCGTGAGGATCCCCGCGAGGAACTCCGCCGGGTAGTGCGTCTTCAGCCACGCGCTCTGCCAGGTGGGCAGCGCGAACGCCGCGCCGTGCGCCTTGCAGAACCCGAACGAGCCGAAGCCCTTGAGCGCCTTCCAGATGCGCTCGACGTCGGCGTCCGAGAAGGGGCGCGTGCCCGTGCGGCCGTCGACGTGCATGGCGGTGCGCTGCCGGAACGCCTGCTCGACCACCGTGTCCTGCCGCTCCATGTTGCGGCGCAGCTCGTCGGCCTCGGCGAGGGAGACCTGCATGCAGTCGGCGAAGATCCGGATGACCTGCTCGTGGTAGATGACGACGCCGAACGTGGGCGCGAGGAACGGCGCGAACCGCGGGTGCAGGTAGTCGGGCCGGGTGATGCCGTGCTTCGTGTCGAGGAACGGCGCCACCATGTTGCCCTTCATGGGCCCCGGCCGGAACAGCGAGATGTCGGCGATGAGGTCCTCGTAGACGTCGGGCTGCATCTTGCCGATGAGCTCGCGCTGACCCGGCGACTCGATCTGGAACATGCCGAGCGTGTGCGTCGTGCGGATGGCGGCGAACGTCTCCTCGTCGTCGTGCGGGATCTCGTCGAGCTCGATGCGCCCGTCGCGGTGCACGTAGCGCGCGTCCACCGGGACGCCGCCCGCGACCGCCGAGCGCGTGCCGTGGATGCGGTGGATCTCGTCCAGCGCGTACGCCATGGTGCTCTGCATCCGCACCCCGAGGACGTCGAGCTTCAGCAGCCCCATGTCGTCGATGTCGTCCTTGTCGAACTGGCTCATCGGCAGGCCCATGCCGCTCGGCTGCACGGGGCTCGTGCTCAGCAGGTCGGAGTCGCCGAGGATCACGCCGCACGGGTGCATGGAGATGTGCCGGGGGAGCCGGTCGAGCCGCTCGGTGAGGTCGACCAGCAGGTCGATGCTCGGGTCGTCGCGCACGAGGTCGGCGATGGGCTTGAGCTCGGGCTTCGTCTCGAGCATCGCCCGGAACTCGCGCGCGTTGAAGCGCCAGATGTTCTTGGCGATGAAGTCGATCTGCTGCTCGTCGAGGTCGAGCGCGAGCCCGGCGTCGCGCGCGGCGCCGCGGGCCCGGTAGGTGTTCTGCATCGACAGCAGGGTGACCCGGTTGCTGCCGTACTTCTCGAACACGCGGTGGTACACCTCGTGCCGGCGCGCGGACTCCACGTCGATGTCGATGTCCGGCAGCGTCGAGCGCACCTTGCCGAGGAAGCGCTCGAACAGCAGGTCGTGCTCGAGCGGATCCACGTTGGAGATGCGCAGGAGGTAGTTGACGAGGCTGCCCGCGCCGGATCCCCGCGCCTGGTTGCGCACGCCCATGTCGCGCATGAGGGAGCACACGTCGGCCACCGTGAGGAAGTACGTGGCGAAGCCGAAGCCCGTGATGGTCTGCAGCTCGGTGCGCATGCGCGCGAGCACCCGCTGGCGCATGGCCTCGTCGACGTGGCCGAACCGCTCGGTGACCCCCGCCGCGGCCTTCCGCCACAGCGCCTCGTCCGGGTCGCCCGTGACCCCGATCACCTCCTTCTCCGGCAGCTTCGGCTTCCGCCACGCGAGGTCGGCGTCGGGATCCAGCCGGCAGCGGTCGGCGAGCTCCTCGGTGGCGCGCAGCAGCGCCTCGCCCGCCCGGCGGTCGAGCGACGACGCACCGGCGATCTCGCGCGCGATCTCCTGCATCTGGGCCGGCGTCTTGAGCCACGCCTGCCCGTTGGGCTGCGGGCGCAGCGTGCCGGCCGCGTCGAGCACGTCGCCCGTGAGCGCGTCGTCGGGCTCGAGGTAGCGCACGGCGTTGGTGAGCACCGCGGGGATGCGGTGGGCCTCGGCGAGCTCCAGCATGCGGGCGGCGTGGCGGAGGCTCGCGGACTCGCCGGGCTCCGTGTGGTGGCAGACCACCTCGACGACGACCGCGCCGGGCAGGAGCCGCGACCACTCCGCCAGGTGGCGGGACGCGAGCGCGTGGTCGCCCGCCGCGACGGCCCGGCCCACGTCCGAGTCGGGCCCGAGCATGATCGTGCCGACCGGCCCGTCCTCGCCGAGGAGGAACGCGGGCGGCCGGGTGCGCGCGATGCCCGCCTGGGCGCTCCGGGCGGTGCTCCTCGCGGTGCCACGCCCGTGGCTCGCGCTGATGAGCCGGCTGAGCGCCGCCCAGCCCTGGCCGTGCGTGCCGCCGTGCGCGAGCACCGTGATCCGGCCGGGGTGCTCGCCCGTGAGCCCGAGCTCCGCGCCCACGACGGGGGAGACCCCCTGGGCGATCGAGCGGCGGATGTGGCGGACGGCGCCGTACAGCCCGTCGCGGTCGGTGATGGCCGCGGCCGACGCGCCCCGGGACGCGACCTCGTCGACCAGCGCCTCGGGCGCCGATGTGCCGAAGTGGGCGGAGAAGGCGGACGCGACGTGCAGGTGGGTGAAGCTCACGCGCACCTCCCGGGATGTCCGCACGCGTCCTCCCCGGACGCGATGTTCGAACGGATGTTCGACTCGCCCAGTGTAGGTCGGCTGCCCGGCGGTCGCGACCCGTAGTCTCGGAGGATGACCAGCGAACCCTCCACCCTCGTCATCCTCGGCGCCAGCGGCGACCTCACGGAACGCCTGCTCCTGCCGGGTCTCGGCAGCCTCGTGGCGAGCGATCGGGGGCGGCGGATCCAGCTCATCGGCACCGGCCGGAGCGCACGCACGCCCCAGGAGTGGACGAAGACGGTCAAGACCGCGTTCGACTCGGTCGACGCCACGGGACGCCGCGCCGCGAGCATCGTGTCGTCCACGAAGTACGTCCAGGCCGACCCCACCGACCTCGACGACCTGAAGCGCATCCTCGAGGCCTGCGAGGGCGCGCCCGCCCTCTACTTCGCGCTGCCGCCGGCCATCTCCATCGCCGTGTGCCAGCAGCTGGAGAAGCTCGACCTGCCGGAGGGCACCACGCTCGCGCTCGAGAAGCCGTTCGGGTCGAACGGCCGCACGGCCGCGCAGCTCAACCGCCAGCTGCTGAAGCTCGTGCCGGAGGACCGCATCCACCGCACCGACCACTTCCTCGGCCTCTCCACCGTGCTCAACCTCGTGTCGCTGCGCTTCGCCAACCGCTTCTTCGAGTCGGTGTGGAGCGCGAAGGACATCGAGAAGGTCGAGATCCTCTACGACGAGACGCTCGCGCTCGAGGGCCGCGCCGGCTACTACGACAAGTCGGGTGCGCTCGTCGACATGATCCAGAGCCACCTGCTGCAGGTCCTCGCGGTCTTCGCGATGGAGCCGCCCGCGAGCATCGACCCGGACGACCTCCGTTCGAACATCGCCTCGGTCCTCCGCGCCACCGAGGTCTGGGACAACGACCCCGTCGCGCACAGCCGTCGGGCCCGCTACACGGGCGCCACGGTGGACGGCACGCGCATCCCCGCGTACGCCAAGGAGGAGGGGGTGGATCCGGCCAACGAGACGGAGACGCTCGCCGAGGTCACGTTCGGCGTGGCCAACGCGCGCTGGGCGGGCGTGCCGTTCCGGCTGCGCTCGGGCAAGGCCCTCAAGGAGGCGTCCAAGCGCATCATCGTCACCTTCAAGCCGGTGGCGCACCTGCCGCGGGGCCTCCACGGATCCGCGCGACCGGACCGCCTCATCATCGACCTCAAGCCCGACGGCATCTCGCTCGAGGTCACGATGGACGGCACGGGCGAGCCCTTCACGCTCACCCAGGCCACGTTCCGCGCGGAGTTCGCGGAGCCCGAACTCACGCCGTACGGCGAGGTGCTCGACGGCATCCTCGCGGGCGACCCGCGCCTCTCCGTCCGCGGCGACGTGGCCGAGCGCTGCTGGCGCATCGTCGCGCCGGTCATGCGCGCCTGGAAGGGCGACCGCGTGCCGATGGCCGAGTACCGCGCCGGATCCGTGGGGCCGACCGCCTGGCGCTGACCGCCTGGCCCACCGTCCGGCGCACCGCCCGGATGACGGCTCGCTGGACGTCGTCGCCTCGCGGTGGCGTCGGACCCGTCGCGTCCTAGCGTGAGGGCATGCCCGTGACCCTCACCGAGATCCCCCTGCCCGCGGCCGGCCCCGGGGCGTCGCCCGGGTTGCACGGCGTGCTGGCGGTGCCCGACGGCGAGGGGCCGTGGCCCGCGGTCGTGGTGGTGCACGAGGCCTTCGGCGTCACCGACGTCATGCGCCGTCAGGCCGAGCGCCTCGCCGAGGCCGGCTTCCTCGCGCTCATGCCCGACCTCTTCTCCGCCGGCGGCGCACGCCGATGCCTGGTCGCCACGTTCCGCACGCTGGCAGCGGGGGAGGGCCGCGCGTTCGTGGACGTCGAGTCCGCGCGCCGCCTGCTCCTCGACCGCGCCGACTGCACGGGCCGCGTCGGCGTCATCGGCTTCTGCATGGGCGGCGGGTTCGCCCTCGCGGCGGCGTCCCGCGGCTTCGACGCGTCGAGCGTCAACTACGGCATGCTCCCGGAGGGCCTCGACGGCGTGCTCGACGGCGCGTGCCCCGTCGTCGCGAGCTACGGCGGGCGCGACCGGCAGCTCGCGGGATCCGCGGACCGCCTCGAGGCCGCCCTCACGGAGCACGGAATCGCACACGACGTGCGGGAGTACCCGGCCGCCGGGCACGCGTTCCTCAACGACGCCGAAACCGGGCCGCGGGCGCTCCGCCCGGTGCTGCGCGCGGTCGGCATGGGGCCGGAGCCCGCGTCGGCGGCGGACGCCTGGAGCCGGATCGACACGTTCTTCAGCGAGCACCTCCTCGACGCCCACCTGCGCGGCGGGGAGGGCACGGGCGCATAGCGCATCGGGCCCGCGTGCCGAGGGGACTCTCCACCGCCCTCGGCTACCCTGTGGAGGATCCGGGTGCCCGCGCCCGGCGCTCCCCGCCCGGCGACGAGAGATCCCCCATGCAGCACGCCCCCCAGAGGACCCGCGCCGATCGGGCCCGCGTCCGCGGCATCGCCCGCCACGGCCGCCTCCGCACCCCGAGCGCCGGGCGCACCGTGATGAGGGGCGTCGGCATGGTCGCCGCGGTCGCTCTCGTGAGCACGGTGTCGGTCGTGGGCATCGCCGCCTGGGACCTCTCCCGCACCGTCGCCGACAACACGGTCGACATCTCCGGCGGCCAGGCCATGCCCCCGTCGCTCGGCGGCATCGACGGCGGCGCGAACATCCTCATCGTCGGCAGCGACAGCCGCGCCGGCCAGGGCGACGGCTACGGCGCCGCGAAGGACGTGGGCACGGCCACGCTCAACGACGTCACGATGCTGCTCCACATCAGCGAGGACAGCAGCCGGGCGACGGTCATCTCCTTCCCGCGCGACATGCTCGTGCCCATCCTGGCCTGCGAGGGCCCGGACGGCACGAAGTACGCCGCGAGCTCCCGCGCCCAGCTCAACGAGTCGCTGTCCCGTGGCGGCTTCGAGTGCACCGTCCGCATGGTCGAGGGCCTCACCGGGCTCGACATCCCGTACGGCGGCGTCGTGCAGTTCAACGGCGTGGTCGAGATGTCCAACGCGGTCGGCGGCGTGGAGGTGTGCGTGGCCAACGGCATCTACGACCCGAAGACCGACCTGTCGCTGGATCCGGGCATCCACCCGCTCCAGGGCAAGGAGGCCGTGCAGTTCCTCCGCACCCGCTACGGCGTCGGCGACGGCAGCGACATCTCGCGCATCGGCAACCAGCAGGTCTTCCTGAGCGCGCTCGTGCGCACCATCAAGAGCTCGGACACGCTGACCAACCCGGCCAAGCTCTACGGCATCGCGCGGGCCGTGGTCGACAACATGCAGCTGTCGACGTCGCTCGCCGACCTCGACACGCTCGTGTCGATCGCGCTGACCTTCAAGGACATCCCGCTCGACGACGTGACGTTCCTCCAGTACCCGGGCGAGGTGCTCGCCAACGGCCGCGTGCAGCCGGACGAGGCGGCCGCGGCGCAGCTCGTGGGCCTGCTCGCCTCGGACGCGGACTTCACGCTCACCGAGGGCACGACGACGGACGAGTCCGGCAGCGTGCCGGCCGACGGCGCGACCCCGGCGCCCACCACCGCGCCGCCCGCGGACGGGACGGCGACCGGCTCCCCGGCGCCCGCCGCGACGCCGACCGCCGAGGTGCTCGACCCGAGCATCACCGGCCAGACCGCGGCGCAGAGCACCTGCTCCAACGGCCAGGGCTGAGCGCGCGCCGACGAGCGCGCGCCGACGAGCGCGCGGGCTCAGCGACGGGTCAGCGGTCGGCGGGCGCCTCGACGACGCGCGGATCCGGGAAGGCCGTCTCGACCGCGGGCGCACCGGTGCCGCGGGCGCGCATCCAGACGAAGAAGCCCGTGAGCGTGAACGCGCCG
This sequence comes from Clavibacter sp., assembly GCF_014802555.1. Classification (NCBI taxonomy): domain Bacteria; kingdom Bacillati; phylum Actinomycetota; class Actinomycetes; order Micrococcales; family Microbacteriaceae; genus Clavibacter; species Clavibacter sp. The sequence goes on from NZ_JAAVCB010000039.1 coordinate 12,423, forward strand.
TAGAAGACGTACATGAAGGCGGATGCGTAGTAGCCCGCGCTCACGAGCAGCGGCACGCCGACGAGGTCGACGGCCACCCAGATCAGCCAGAACTCGACCCAGCCCTTGGCCATGCCGTAGGTGGCGAGGAGGGAGCCGACGAAGATCCAGGCGTCGGCCCACACGGGCTCGTAGGAGCCGAGCGCGCGGAAGACGGGCGTGAGGATCGCGGTGCCGCCGACGAGCGCGACCACGAGCAGGACGCGCTCGCGGCCCGACGCCCACTGTGGCACGACGGGCGCGCCGCCGTGCCTGGCCTGGTTCCAGCGGTGCCAGCCGTAGACGGACACGGCGATGAACATGACCTGGCGGCCGGCCTGTCCGAGCAGGTTGACGGGGTTCGGCGTGCCGAAGACCGCGCCGAGGAAGACGGTGAACAGGAGCACGTTGCCGACGATGCCGACGGGCCACGCCCAGACCTTCCGGCGCATGCCGCCGAGCGCGCTGGCGAGGCCGAAGAGATTGCCGACGATCTCGCGCCAGAGGATCGTCTGGTCGCCGATACGGAGCTGCGCGTCGAACAGCCACTCGAGTGCCGCCATGCGGGATCCCTCCGTGCGCCGCGGCCCGGGTGGCCGCGTGCGGGACGCCGTGCGGCGCCGATGGGGAGAAGGCGCGCGTGCCCCCGGCTATTCCCCGGGCCCGGGCACATGGGGCGACCCGGCGGGACGGGCGAGCGGTCGGGACAGCGCGACCCGGGCGGCACGAGGCCAGCGGGCGGCGTCAGGCGAACAGGCGCATGTCGAGCTCCTCGTCCGACGCGTTGACGAGCGACCAGCGGCCGCGCGCGTCGACGCTCAGGTCGAACGAGCCGTCGACCCGGCGCGCGCCCGTGGGGAGCGGCACGGCCTCGACGCGCCACATCCGCAGCTCCAGCAGGTGGGCGCTCGCGCCGCGGGGCGCGCGACCCGTGCGCTGCCACCAGTCGACCCGGGCGATCCACCGCTCGGGCGAGCTGACGACGCCGTAGACCACGCCCCGCCAGGTGAAGCGCAACGGCGAGCCGTCGCCCGAGAGCTCGACCTCCACGTCCTCGTCGATCCGCATGTGCCGCTCCTCTCGCCCGTCGCGCCGGCCGCGCTCCCGCGTTCGAACGGATGTTCGAACGCCTGATCCGAGTGTAGGAACGGGCGCCGACATCCACGAGGGGAGCGGGCGGATCCGCCTCACCCTCGACCGGAGCCTGAGGGTCCGGACCGGATCGCGCGCATCGGGCATGGATCCGCCGCCCGCCGCGTTGGCCCCGGTGTCCCGAGGGCGGCAGACGCCTCCCTCGTCATCGACACCCGAGGAGGGTCCACATGACCGACACCACCCGCGCAGCCGGCGCCTCCGGCACCTTCACCATCGGCGGCGACCTGCCCGTCGTCCGGCTCGGCTACGGCACCATGCAGCTGACCGGCGAGGGCGTCTGGGGCGCCCCCGAGGACCCGCAAGAGGCCGTCCGCGTCATCCGCCGTGCCGCCGAGCTCGGCGTCACGTTCTTCGACACCGCCGACTCCTACGGCCCGTTCGTCGCGGAGGAGCTCCTCAAGGAGGCGCTGCACCCGTACGCCGACGACGTCGTCATCGCGACCAAGGGCGGGCTCACGCGCCCCGGCCCCGGCGACTGGCAGCCCGTCGGCCGCCCCGAGTACCTGCGCCAGCAGGCCGAGCTGAGCCTGCGCCACCTCGGCCTCGAGCGCATCGACCTCTACCAGCTGCACCGCATCGACCCCGCCGTGCCGCTCGCCGACCAGATCGGCGTGCTCAAGGACCTGCAGTCCGAGGGCAAGATCCGCCACATCGGCCTCTCCGAGGTGCAGGTCGACGACGTGAAGGCCGCGCGCGAGATCGCCGAGATCGTCTCCGTGCAGAACCTCTTCAACCTCGCCAAGCGCGACGCCGAGCCGCTGCTCGACTACGCCGAGGCCGAGGGCCTGGCCTTCATGCCGTGGTTCCCGCTCGCGACCGGCGAGCTCGCGAAGGACGGCGGCCCGCTCGACGCCCTCGCGAAGCAGCACGACGCGCGCGCCTCGCAGCTCGCGCTCGCCTGGCTCCTGCGCCGCTCGCCCGTCATGCTGCCGATCCCCGGCACCAAGTCGGTCGGCCACGTCGAGGACAACATCGCCGCGGCGGGCATCGAGCTCACCGACGACGAGTTCCAGGCGCTCACCGACGCCGTCTGATCCACCTGCACGACGACGAAGGGCCCCGCGATGATCGCGGGGCCCTTCGTCGTGCCGGTCGGCGTCCGGGTCAGGTGCCGATCCGGGTGCCCGAGTCGTCGGCGAGGCCGAGGTCGTCGAGCTGCGCGAGCAGGCTCGCCCCGTCCGGCGCGTAGACCCACGGGATCGAGCTGTCGAGCGCGCGCTTCTCTGCCTTCGCCCTGCCGCCCGCGAGCACGGCCTCGCCCGCCGAGAGCTGCCGGATGAGGACGACCTCGACGTTGCCGGGGTGCCGCTCGGCGAACTCGCCGTAGAGCAGCTCGTCGTGCTGGCCGTCGTCGCCCGCGAGGATCCACTTCACGTGCGGGAACTCCGCCGCGAGGCGCTGCAGGTTGTTGCGCTTGTGCTCCATGCCGCTGCGGAACCACCGGTCGACGGTGGGGCCCCAGTCGGTGAGGAGGATCGGTCCCGGCGGGTACAGGTTCCGGGACAGGAACCGGGTGAGCGTCGGGGCCACGTTCCACGCCCCCGTGGAGAGGTAGAGGACGGGCGCTCCCTCGTGCTGCAGGCGGAGCCGCTCGTAGAGCACGGCCATGCCGGGGGTCGGCGTCCGCGCGTGCTCGTCGAGCACGAAGGTGTTCCACGCGGCGAGGAACGGCCGGGGGAGCGCGGTGACCATGACGGTGTCGTCGATGTCGCTGAGGATCCCGGTGCGCACGTCGTCGCCCACGATGAAGACGGGCGCGTCCACGGTCTCCGATCCCTCGGACCGGATGCGGATCGTGTGCCAGCCGCTCGGCAGGCTCGCCTCGACGACCTGGTCCACGACGCCGCCGCGGTCGGCCCGCACGTGGTGCTCGGTGCCGTCGATCTCGACGACGACGTCGACGTCCGTGAGCGGGACGCTCGTGAAGCTCCGCCAGCCGCGCACGACCTTGTCGCCGGCCAGCGCGCGCTTGCTCTTCGTATCGGTGAGGAGGACGCGGCAGAGGACGCGGACCCAGCGCACGGATCCGTAGCCGGCGTAGGGGATGACGGTGGGCTTCAGGCCCCGCTTGCGGGCACGGCCCTCGCGGATCTCGTGGATGCGGTCCTCGATGCGCGCCGCCCGGTGCAGCACGGGTGCGGCGGCCGGTGACTCGAGGAGCGTGCGGGTCGCGTGCTTCTTCTTCTTCGAGGAGGGGGCCACGGGCTCAGTCAACCAGACGCCGGGAGCGGCGGGCGCGCGTCACACCGGCCGGGCGAGCTCTGCCGAGTCCGGCGCGCCCTGGTCGATGCCGGGGCCGACCTCGTCCATCGCCAGCTCCTCGATCACGTCCTCCGCCTGGGTGGCGACGGCCCGCAGCAGCTCGGGGGAGCCCTCGGCCGTGGGGTCGAGCCACTCCTCGACGACGTCGGGGGAGAGGACGACGGGCATGCGCTCCGCCAGCGCCTCCACGGTCCCGGCAGAGGGCCGCGTGACGACCGCGCAGCTCAGCACCCAGCGGGCGGGATCGTCGCTGGCGCGCGAGGGATCCCGCCACCACTCGTACAGCGCCGCGAGCAGCACGGTGCCGTCGCCCGCGCCCACGAGGTACGGGGTGCGCAGTCCGTCGTCGGTCTCGTGGTGCTCGTAGTAGCCCGACACCGGGATCGCCGCGCGCCGGGACACGAGCGCCTGCAGGAGCTCCGGCCGGGAGGCGAGCTGCTCGGCGGGGATCTCGGCGACCGGCGGGCCCTGGTCCGGCCCGGACGATCCCGCGGGCACGAGGCCCCATCGGGCGGACTCGAGGCGCCGCACGGGCACCTGGTCCTCGGTGTCGCCCTCGGCGCGGCGGGGCAGCGTGTCGACGAGGACCGCAACGCGCTGGCCGGGGACGATGCGCCAGGACGGCCCCGGCACGGCGTCGCCCGCGTGGTCCACGTCGAGCAGCCCGACCAGGTCGTCGGCGGTCGTGGCCCGGGCGAGGATGCGCGTCATGCCCTCCATCCTGGCCGACGCACCCGACGCCGACCGACGCGCCCGCGGCATGCGGGGGCTATCCGCGGAAGCATCCATTTGTTACGAAGTGGCGTCAGGGGACGGCCCGGTGCGACCGTTCCGCCGCGGTCGTGGTTCGCTAGTGTGCCTGGCAAGTGTCGATTCGTAGTGACTACGAGGAATGAGCCACCCATGATCGAGTTCCACCACGTCCGCAAGCAGTACCCGGACGGCACGCTCGCGATCGAGGACTTCAGCCTCGTCGTCCCCTCGCAGACCACGACGGTCCTCGTCGGATCCTCGGGCTGCGGCAAGACGACCCTCATGCGCATGATCAACCGGATGGTCGAGCCGACGTCCGGTCGCATCGAGATCGACGGCACCGACATCGCCAGCCAGGACGCCGTGAAGCTCCGGCGCAGCATCGGCTACGTGATGCAGAACTCCGGCCTCCTCCCGCACCGCAAGGTCGTCGACAACATCGCGACCGTGCCGCGCCTCACCGGCGTCGACAAGCGGACCGCGCGCGAGGGCGCCCTGAAGCTGATGGACACCGTGGGCCTCGACCGGTCGATGGCCGACCGCTACCCGTCGCAGCTCTCCGGCGGCCAGCAGCAGCGCGTGGGCGTCGCCCGCGGCCTCGCGGTGGATCCGAACATCCTGCTCATGGACGAGCCGTTCGGCGCGGTCGACCCGCTCGTGCGCGACGACCTCCAGCAGGAGCTCATCCGCCTGCGCACGCAGCTCGACAAGACCGTGGTCTTCGTGACGCACGACATCGACGAGGCGTTCCTGCTCGGCGACCAGGTCGTGATCCTCGAGAAGGGCGGCCGCATCGCCCAGCAGGGCACGCCGCAGGAGATCCTCTCGAACCCGGCGAACGACTTCGTCCGCGACTTCGTGGGCGCCGACAAGGGCAAGCGCGCGCTGCACGTCGAGGACACCGGCACGGGACAGGTGCTCGTCGACCGCGACGGCCGCCTCGTGGGCGTGCTCGACGACGAGGGGCGCTCCGCAGCCCGATCCGCATCCGCTCCGACCGAGGCGGGGGCCGCGCACGCCCCCGGTGCCCAGGCGCAGGGTGCGGGACCCGCGTGAACTGGGTCCTCGCCAACATCGGCACGGTGCTCGACCTGGCCGTCGCGCACGTCGCGCTGGCCGCGCCGCCCGTCCTCCTCGGGCTCGTCATCTCGCTGCCGCTCGGCTGGCTCGCCAACCGGTACCGGCGCACCCGTGGCGCCCTGCTCACCGTCGGTGGAGCGCTCTACACGATCCCGTCGATCGCGCTCCTGCTCGCGATGCCGGCGATCATCGGCACCAACATCCTCGATCCGCGCAACGTCGTGGTCGCCCTCACCGTGTACGCCGTAGCGCTCATGATCCGCATCACCTCGGACGCGCTCGCCTCGGTCTCTGAGGATGTCAAGCAGTCCGCGACGGCCATGGGGTACGCCGGATGGGCGCGCTTCTGGCGGGTCGAGCTGCCGCTCGCGGGACCCGTGCTCCTCGCCGGACTCCGCGTCGTCTCCGTCAGCACCGTGAGCATGGTGACGGTCGGTTCGCTGTCGGGGATCCTGAGCCTCGGGACCATGATCCTCAGCGGGTACCGGCGCCAGTTCTACACGGAGATCATCACCGGAATCGTGGGCATCGTCGTGATCGCGCTCGTCTTCGACCTCATCCTCCTGCTGGCCGGGAGGCTCCTCATGCCCTGGTCCACCCAACCGTCCCTGCGTGCGAGGAGCCGCTCGGCCCGACGTGCCGCGCTCGTCACGGATGCGAGTGCTTCGTGAACCTCTTCGCCGAGGCCCTCGCCCTCCTCCTCGACGCCTCGCGATGGGCGGGTCCGACCGGGTACGGCACGCGCCTGCTCGAGCACGTGGGGTACACCGCCCTCTCGATGGGCGTCGCCGCCATCATCGCCGTGCCCGCTGGCCTCTACATCGGGCACACCGGCCGCGGCCGCAACGTGGCCGTGGCGTTCTCGGACGGCCTCCGCGCGCTGCCCACCCTCGGCGTCCTTGTCCTGCTCGGCCTGCTCTTCGGCATTGGCCTCACCGGACCGATCCTGACGTTCTCGCTCCTCGGCATCCCACCGCTGCTGGCCGGCGTGTACTCCGGCGTGCAGGCCGTGGACCGCTCGGCGATCGACGCGGCGCGCGCAGTCGGGATGACGGAGACGCAGATCCTGGGTCGCGTCGAGATCCCGCTCGCGCTCCCGCTCATGATCAGCGGCTTCCGCGCGGCGACCCTCCAGGTCATCAGCACCGTGACGCTCGGCGCCTACCTCGGGCTGGGCGGACTCGGCCGCGACATCTTCACCGGCCTGACCACGCGGAACTTCCCCCTGCTCCTGGCGTCGGCGATCCTCGTCACCGCGCTCGCGCTCGTCGTCGACGCGGTCTTCGCGATCGTCCAGCGCGCCGTCGTCCCCCGCGGCGTCGTCGCCGCCGCAGGACGCACCCCCGACTCACCGCGTACCTCGTCGAGGCCCGCGGTCAGCACCACTCCCTGAAAGGAACACAGCACATGACCCACAGCATCACCCGCCGGCTCCTCGTCGGCACCGTCGCGCTGGGCACCGCAATGGCCCTCGCCGGCTGCTCGTCCGGCGACCCCCTCGACACCTCGGGCGGCTCGGCCTCCGCCGCGCCCACCGACACGATCTCCGTGGGCTCGGCCGCGTTCGGTGAGAACGTCATCCTCGCCGAGGTCTACGCGCAGGCCCTCGAGGCCAACGACGTGAAGGTCACGCGCAACCTGCAGATCGGCGAGCGCGAGGTCTACCTCAAGGCGCTCGAGGAGGGGTCCATCGACCTCATCCCCGAGTACACGGGCAACCTGCTCGCCGCGTACGACGACGAGTCGACGGCGACCTCCAGCGACGACGTCTACGCGGCGCTCGGCGCCGCGCTGCCGGACGGCTTCGAGGTGCTCGACGAGTCGCCCGCCGAGGACAAGGACTCGTACAACGTCACCAAGGAGTACTCCGCGGCCAACGGCGTGACGAGCCTCTCCGACCTCAAGGACAAGACCGTCCGCGTCGGCGGCGGTGCGGTGCTGGGCGAGCGCGAGTACGGGATCCCCGGCCTCACGGGCACGTACGGCATCGACGCGAGCCTCGTCACCATCGAGGACCAGGGCGGCCCCAACACCGTCAAGGCGCTTCTCGACGGCCAGGTCGACATGGCGAACATCTACTCGACCACGCCGTCGATCCTCGACAACGGCTTCGTCACGCTCGAGGACCCCGAGAACCTCATCAAGGCGCAGAACGTCGTGCCGCTCGTCAAGACCGCGAAGATGAACCCCGACGTCACGGCGATCCTCGACAAGGTGTCGGCCGCGCTGACCACCGAGGACCTCACCAAGATGAACCGCCGCAACCAGGGCGACGAGAAGGCCGAGCCGGCCGCCATCGCCGCCGACTGGCTCAAGGAGAAGGCCCTCTTCTAGGAGGTGCCGGCCGGGCGGCGACGCCCGGCACCCGCGAGGGGCCGACGCACCAGCGCCGGCCCCTCGCGCCGTCGGTGCCCGCGCGCGGCCCGACGGAGCAGAATGGATCCACCCGCACGATCGACGAGCGCAGGAGCCCGCGCATGGCCAAGAAGAAGTCCCCGAGCGGCGAGGTGAGCGTCCTGGGTGCCGTGACCACGGTCGCCCGCGAGGTCCGCAAGCACAAGACGGTCGCCGAGTCGGCGCCCGAGGGCCAGGGCGCGCACATCCCGCCTGCGCCCAAGCGGAGCCCCGAGGAGCTGAAGCGCGACATCCAGACCGGCCGCGACGAGCTCGCGCGCACCGTCCGGGAGCTCGAGACCGCGCTCGACGTGGCGGCCCGCGCCTCGGAGCTGAAGGCGGACGCCTCGGCCCGCGCCCGCGCCATCCGCGACGACGTCACGTCGCACGTCCGCACCACCGCCCACGACGTGTCCCGACGGACGCGCGCGTTCACCCGGAAGGACCCGGCCGTCGCCGCGTCGATCGGCGCGGGTGCCGTCGCCGTCGTGCTCGCGGTCGGCGCGGCCGTCGTCTCCGGCGGCCGACGCTGATCGCCTCCATCCGCTCCATCGCCACGGCGGTGCCGCCGACGGTCCTCGCGCAGGACGGCGTGCGCGACCTCTTCGGCAGCCAGCCGGAGCTCGGGCGGCTCGGCACCCGGCTCGTGTCGGCGGCGTTCAACGCGTCGGGGATCCGCACGCGCCACACGGTGATCCGCGAGCTCGGCACCGCGCCGGGGATGGCGGGCGCCGACGCGCCCGTCGACGACGCCGACGGCGGACCCGTCTTCTACGACCGGGCGAGCGGACGGATCCTGACGCCGGGCACCGGCGCGCGCAACGACACGTACATCCGCGAGGCCCCCGCCCTGCTGCTCGGCGCGGCGCGCCAGGCGGTCGAGGAGGCCGCGGGGATCGAGGCGTCCGACGTCACGCACGTCGTCACCGTCTCCTGCACGGGCTTCTACGCCCCCGGACCCGACTACGCCGTCGTGCGCGGCCTCTGGCTCGGCGCGTCGACCCAGCGCTTCCACCTCGGCTTCATGGGCTGCTACGGCGCGTTCCCGGCGCTGCGCATGGCCTCGCAGTTCTGCGCCGCCGATCCGGACGCCGTCGTGCTCGTCGTGTGCGTGGAGCTCTGCTCGCTGCACCTGCACTCGTCGGACGACGCCGACACGATCGTGGCGTCGTCCGTCTTCGGCGACGGCGCGGCGGCCGCGATCGTGACCGCACGACCGGCTCCAGCCGGATCCACCGCGCTCGACCTCGACGCGTTCGAGACCGTCCTCACGCCCGTGGGCGAGGACGACATGGCGTGGACCATCGGCGACCAGGGCTTCGACATGATCCTGTCGAGCTACGTGCCGAAGATCATCGACGAGCACATCACGGGCGCGCTCGAGCCGCTGTGGGCGCAGGTCCCGGCGCTCGCGGGCGTCGCCCCCGCGGAGATCGAGGACTGGGCCATCCACCCGGGCGGCCGCAGCATCCTCGACCGCGTCGAGGACCGGCTGGTGCTCGCGCCCGCGCAGCTCGAGGCCTCCCGGTCGACGCTCGCCGAGGTGGGCAACATGTCGAGCGCGACGGTGCTGTTCGTGCTCCGGCGGATCCTGCACCAGACGCCGCCGGCCGACGTGCCCGGCCGCCCGGACGTCGCGGAGCCCGCGCCGATCCCGGCATCCGGGCCCGGCGCGGGACGGGTGTGCGCCATGGCGTTCGGTCCCGGCCTGACGGTCGAGACGGCCCTCATGACGCGCCGGACCGCCTGATGGACCTCTCCCGCCGCGACGCCCGGCTCGCCGAGCTCATGGACGACCCGGACTGCGATCCCGCGGCGCTCGACCGCACCTATGCGCGGTTTCAGGTCGTCAACCGCGTGGTCGCGGGGTGGCGCGGGGTCTACCGTTCCCGGATCCGCCCGCTGCTGTCCGCCGACCGGGGGACGACGCTCCTCGACATCGGCTCGGGCGGAGGTGACGTGCCGCTCGCCCTCGCGCGGTGGGCCCGGCGCGACGGGCTGCGGCTGCGCGTCACGGGCATCGACCCGGATCCGCGCGCGACGGCCTTCGCCGGCGCCCGGCCGCGGGATCCCGATGTCGCGTTCCGCCCCGCGTCGAGCGCCGAGCTCGTGGCCGAGGGCCGCCGGTTCGACCTGGTGACGAGCAACCACGTGCTGCACCACCTCGACGACGCCGCGTTCGACGCCCTGCTCGCCGACTCCGCCGCGCTCGCCCCCCGCGCGATCCACAGCGACATCGCGCGCGGCCGGCTCGCCTACGCCCTCTACGGACCCGCCTCCCGGCTGGTCGCCCGCGGGTCGTTCGTGCACGTCGACGGGCTCCGCTCGATCCGCCGCAGCTGGACGCCCGTGGAGCTCGCGCTCCGGGTGCCCGCCGGCTGGCGCGTCGAGGGCGCCGCCCCGTTCCGCGTGCTCGTCGTCCGCGATCCGTCCGCGAGCCGGGCCGACGCCGTCGAGCGCTCGGGCTGATGACACGCGTCGACGCGCTGATCGTGGGAGGCGGGCCCGTGGGGATCCACCTCGCCGCGCTCCTCGCGCAGGCCGGGCTCGACGTGCGCGTGTGGGAGGCGCGGCCGATGCCGGCCCGGCTGTCGCGGGCCATCGGGATCCACGCGCCGTCGCTCGACGCGTTCGACAGGCTGGGCGTGGCGGAGGAGATGGTCGCCGAGGCGGTCCTCGTCCGCCGGGGCATCGCGATGGGGCCGCGCGGGGAGCTCGGACGCGTCTCGTTCGCCCGCGTATCGACGACGCACCCCTACGTCGCGGCGCTGCCGCAGTGGCGCACGGAGGCGATCCTCGCCAGGCGCCTGACGGGACTCGCGCCGGGCGCGCTGCACCGAGGAGTGACGCTCACGGGGCTCGACGCGGATCCCGTCGGCCTGCCGGACGGCGTCGTCCGCGCGACCGGGCGGGACGCCGACGGCGCGACCGTCGAGGTCACCGCGTCCCTCGTGATCGGCGCGGACGGCACGCGCGGCGCGGTCCGCGGGCTCCTCGGGATCGGCGTCGACGAGCGGCCGCTGCCCGACCGCTTCCTCATGGGCGACGCGCCCGACCGCACGGACGCGGGCGACGACGCCGTCGTCACGCTGCACCCGGACGGCGTGGTCGAGTCCTTCCCGCTGCCGGGCGGCATGCGGCGCTTCGTCGTGGGCCTCCGGGAGGGGGAGCGCGACGGGGATCCGGCGACCGTCCTCGCGCGCGCGGTGGGGGAGCGCACCGGCCACGTCGTGTCGACCGCGGAGCTGGATCCGGTGAGCGGCTTCGGGGTGCGCCGCCGCCTCGCGCACCGCATGGTCGCCCGGCGCGCCGTGCTCATCGGCGACGCGGCCCACGAGATCAGCCCCATCGGCGGGCAGGGGATGAACCTCGGCTGGCTCGACGCGGACGCCCTCGCGCCGATCCTCGTCGACGCCGTCCGCACGCGCTGCGGCGTGCCGGATGCCGTGCGCCTCGCCCGCTGGGAGCGCGACCGGCTCGCCAGCGCGCGCCGCGCGGCCGTGCAGTCGGAGATCAACACCGCGCTGGGTCGACCCGTGCGCGGGCTCACGCGGCTCGTGCGCGACGCCGGGCTCCGCGCGGTGCTCGCCTCGCCCGCGGCGGCCGGGCTCGCCTCGGTCTACGCCATGGGCCGGGACGCGGGCGCCCGCGTCAGGTGAGCCGCGTCGCGTTCAGGGCGATCTGGGCGACGAGCAG
>NZ_JAAVCB010000040.1:0-18165 GCF_014802555.1 Clavibacter sp.
CGGCCGCCCCGAGCCGGGCGAGCGCCTCGAGGCGCGGCAGGCGTGCGGCGTCGGCCGCATCCCACGCCGCCGACAGCGCGCAACCCGCCTCGGCCCAGGCGAGCACGGCGTCCCGGTCGATGCCCGTCTCCTCGGCGACCACCCGCGCGCGCCGGGCCAGCCGTCCAGGACGCAGCGCGATCCCGGGCGTCGGGTTCGCGAGGATGTTGGCCGTGTCGAAGCCGGGGTCGCCCACGAGGGCCTTGGGGTCGATGGCGCGCCACGCGTCGTCGTCGTCGTGACCGCCGCCGCCGAAGCGCAGGACGTTGCCGTGGTGGACGTCGCCGTGCAGCACCGCGGTCGGGCCGGATCCGGCCAGCAGCTCGCGGGCGACCGCCGCACCGCGGTCCAGGGACCGGGGGAGCGGCCGCGCGGGCTCGACCAGCTCGCGGAACCAGACGGCGAGGGGCACGGCCTCGGCGCACGTGCGCGGGTCCAGCGGCACGCCGTGCAGCCGCGTGGCGGCGCGGGCGAGGATCCGCGTGGCCCGGTCGTCGCGCGCGTCCGCGTCCGGCCCCTCGGCCGATGCCTCGCGCACGAGGATCCCCGTGTCGTCCGCGCGCGCCATGACCACGGTGCCGTCGGCGTCGGACGCGAGCACGGGCGCGGCACCGCGGCCGGCCCACGCGGCCATCAGGCGTCCGCCGCGCCGCTCCTCCTCCACGAGGGGCACCTTGAGCATCAGGCGGGCGCCGTCGCGGCGGACCGGGGCGAGCACGCTGCTGGGGGTGCGGACGGCCGGGCCGTCGGGATCCAGCCGCCAGCGCTCGAGGAGCGGCCCGAGCATCGCGAGGTCCACGAGGGCCGCGTCCGCGTCCGCGTCGATCACAGCCGGATCGACACGGGCACGCCCGTGAGCGCCATGATGCCGACCACGGCGCCGATCACGCCCATGCCCAGGAGGACGAGCGCCCCGGCCAGGGCGAGCCGCGACCGCTCGTACCAGGGCAGGACCCCTCGGCGGGCACCGCGCAGCTCCGCCATGGTGAGCACCTTCGCCTGCTCCGTCAGCGGCAGGTCGAGGTCGCCGGCCATCGAGCGCATGGTCCACAGGTCGTACACGTGGCCGCTGAGGCGGAGGAGGAGCCGGCCGTCGACGTCCATGACGAACAGGCGCGGCTGCGTGTCGAGCGTGAGGCCCTGGTAGACGTGCGCCACCAGGAGGTCGTGCACGCTGCTGCGGCGGACGCGCGTGCGGCGCAGCAGGAAGCGGGACTCGACGTCGCCCGTGGTGTGCGAGATCCGCACGTACGAGGTGCGGTACAGGGCGGCGAGAAGCGCGCTGAGCAGGCCGACCACCGCGACGCCGAGGATCACGGCCGCCGCGTTCCCCGTGGGGATGGCGAGCACCAGGAGCGCCGCCCCCAGGGGCACGACGAGCGCGAGCGTGGCGAGGGCGAGCTGCCGCAGGAGGGCCGCGCGGGGGCGGATGATCGTGCTCGCGCCGTCACGGGGCGCGTCGCCGTCGTCCTGCACGTCGCCTCCGGTCGTCGTCCGACGCCGTCCTCGCGTCTGCCGTCGTCCGGCGTGCCGCGCGCATCTCGGGACGGGCGGCTCCCGCGGGTGCGGGCGGGACGACCGTTCCAGCCTAGGCGGGTGCCGGCCCGGCGGGCAGGGGCGCTATGGGGGACACGAGAGCCCCGCCGGACCGGTGTCCGTCGGGGCTCTCGTGCGACTGGCGGAGGATAGGGGATTCGAACCCCTGAGGGCTTTCACCCAACACGCTTTCCAAGCGTGCGCCATAGGCCACTAGGCGAATCCTCCATGACGCGTGCCGCGGCGTCAGGAACGCGGCGGCACCCGTCGATACTACCTGCCCGCGACGAGGCCCGATGCACCCGGGGTGTCGAGCAGCCCCGCGAGGGCCCGACGCGAGGGCGCGCCGAGCTTCGCGCGCGCCTGGTAGAGGTGCGACTCGACCGTGCGGACGGAGAGGAACAGGCGTCCGGCGATCTCCCGGTTGCTCAGCCCCTGCGCCGCGAGCACGCCGATCTCGAGCTCCCGGCGCGTCAGCATGCTGACGTCGAGGACGGGCGTGACCGAGGCCGCGGCGGTGGCGGGCGCACCGCGGTCGATGCGCGTCTGGATCCGCGCGAGCGTCGCCCGCGCGTCGGTGAGGGCGGGTCCTGCTGCGTCGCCCGCCAGCATGCGCAGGAGGTCCTCGCACGCGGCGAGGGCCTGCTGGTGCAGCCCGGACTCCTCCAGCGTGCGCACGCCCTGCGCGACGAGCGCCGCGTCCGAGGTGCGGGATCCCTCCACCACCTCGGCCATGCCGTGCAGCGCGGGCACGTCGGTGCGCTCGCGCACGAGTCGGGCGCCCTCGACGAGGCGGGGGTCCGTGGATCCGAGCGTCCAGGCGCGGAACAGCATGCCCGCCCGGAGCGCATGCGCCTCGCCGCTGAGGTCGCCGACGTCGAGGAGGAGCGTCGCCGCCTCCTCCGGCCGGCCGCGTGACGCGAGGATCTCCACGCGCACGCCCTCGGCGAGCATGCGCTGGTACGGGTAGCGCGGGTCGGCGCGATGCGCGATGTCCGTCGCGATGCGCTCGGCCTCCTCGGTGCAGCCGCGGAGCGCGAGCACGCGGGCGCGCTGCATCCCGATCCAGAGCCGCCACGTGCCGGTGTCCGGCCCGATGAGGCGGTCGTCGGCGAGGCTCAGCTCCGCTTCCGCGCGGTCGAGCCGCCCGAGGTCGAGGGCGACGCCGCCCGTGATGGCGCCGAGGACGGGGATGAACCACTGCGCGTCCTGCGCGATCGCCGACTCCACCCACGCATCCAGCTCGCGCTCGAGGTCGGGGATGTCGAGGCGGCAGAGCCGACGGCTGAACGCGCTCGCCGAGAGCATCTCGAGGCGCGCCTCCTCGAGCAGGATGTCGTCGTAGGTCCCGCGGCGGTCGGGGCGGCGGGACACGAGCCCGAGCCCGTCGTCGATGGCCTCGCCGAGCTCGGCACCGCGACCCAGGTGGCCGAGCGCGAGGACCACCGAGCGCTGGGCGCGCAGGCGCACGAGCGGGCTCGACGCGCGCGCCCCCGCATCCCGTGCGGTGGTGAGCGCCGTCTCCCATTCCATCTGCCCGAGCGCCATGGCCGCGCCGATGGCGGCTGCCTCCGCGCACGCGTCCGAGTGGGCCTCCGCTCCGTGCCCGATCCCGTCGAGAAGACGACGGACGTGGTCGGTCCCCGGCAGCGCGGCCTGCGTCGCGAGGACGCACCAGCGGAGCGCCTCGACGCGCTCGCCCGGCATGAGCGCCGCGGTGTCCAGGGCATCCATCGTCTCCATCGCGCGCGCCGGGTTGCCGAGCACGGTCAGGGCGCGAGCCTGCTCGCAGGCCGCGTACGCGACCGAGCCGCCGTCGCTCGCGATCTCCGCGAACGCGAGCGCGTCGTGCGTCATGCCGACGTCGTTCGCCAGCCGCGCTGCGACGAGGTGCACGGCGGCGAGGGTGTCCGCGCCGAATCGCTCGACGGCGTCGCGGCGCCCGTCGACCGTGAGCGTGCGCGCGATCAGCAGGCTCTCCTTCGGGCTGAGCGGGACGCCGTGCGACGCCTCCTGCAGGAGGGACCCGACGACGCGGCGCGTGAGGGCGTCGACGGCCTCCGGGTCGGTGCGGGCGAGCGCGGCCTCGGCCTCCAGCAGGTCGGCGCGGAGGATCCGGTCGCCCTGGCCCTGCACGCGGGCGAGGCCGCGCGCGCCGAGCACCCGCAGGATCGTCTCGCCGAACAGGCGGGCGGCGCGCTGGTACGGCACGCCGTCGAGGCGGGCGAGGAGCACGAGCGTGCTGCGCTCGTCGTCGTCGAGCATCGACACGCGCGAGGAGACCAGCTCGAGGATCCGGGCGCGCGGCGCGTGCGGGCTCGGGAAGGCGTAGCCCGTGACGGTCCGCTCCGTGCCGTCCGACTCGAGCGCCTCGAAGGTCAGCTCCCGGACGAGGAACGGGCGGCCGCCGCTGCGACGCTGGATCTGCACCCGCGTCGCCTGGTCGAGCGCCACCTGCCCCGCGATCGAGTCGATCATCGCGTCGACCTCCGCCGCGTCGAGCGGGGAGAGGTCGAGCCGCTCGGCGTAGCCGTTCCGCCACAGGCCGAGGATCTCGTGGGCCGCCTGCGCCGCGCGCACGGCCTGCTCGGTGCCCGGCTCGGGTTCGCGGGCGCGGAGGTGGCGGGCGTCGCCGCCCGTGTCGTCGACCGTGACGAGCAGCGTGCAGCGCTCGCTCGCGCGTGCGTCGACGAGCGCGGCGCGGACATCGGGCGCCATGAGGTGCCCGTCGTCGATCACCACCACGGGTCGCACGGCGGGGAGCGGGCGCGCGGCGCGGATCCCGGGGACCTGGTCGATGACGCGGCGGAGGACGTCCGGGAGGTCGGGCGTGGACGCGTGGGCGCGGATCACGGTCAGGCCGTTGCGCGTGAGGGCGTCCGCCACGCGACCGGCCACGTGGCTGCGACCCGAGCCGACGCTGCCGGTGACGACGGCGCTCGTGCCCGCCGCCAGCCAGCGCTCGAGCGTCTCGAGGTCGCGGGCGCGGCCGCCGCGGCCGGGAGCCGGGCTCTCCACCCGACTGCCCGACCGGATGTGGGTGTGCGTCATCTGCTTCATGTGACCCCCGTCGTGAAAGCGGTGGTCCGCGCCGCATCCCCCGAGGCCGCGCGGTCCCTGTGACCCCATCTTGCGCGGAAACCGGGGTTCCGGCCAGGCGCACCGACTGTTACTTATCCGATGCGTCACGGAAATAAGTAGTCGGCACTGTGGGGGACGCCTCGGGGCGCTCCTAGCGTGTCCCTCATGTCCGGGCATGGGGATGCTCCGGACGGTGCGCTCCGGCGCACCATGCGTGCGATGCACGGGAGCACGACGGCTTCGGGTGCCGTCGACCCGACGCGTCGCCCGCGGCACGACCCGGGTGCCTCAGCAGCCCGGAAGCGGATGACGGCCCCCTCCGGGGCGGAGGGGGCCGTCATCCAGGTCCGCGCGGGTCGCGCGTCGTGCGGGTGCCGCTAGTAGCGCAGGCCCGCGATGGCCTCGGCGACGGGCTCCTCGCCCGAGATCGCCTCGAACTGGACGCGCACGCCCGTGCCGTCGACGAGCGCGGTCGCCACGATCTCGGCGACGTCGGCGCGGGGGATGGTGCCGCGGCCCGTGGAGGTGCCCACATGGATCCGGCCGGTGCCGGGGTCGTCGGTGAGGCCGCCGGGGCGGACGATGGTCCAGTCGATGTCGCGGGCCCGGAGGTCGGCGTCCGCCTCGGACTTCGCGCGCTGGTAGATCTCGTAGGTGTCGTCGCTGTCGGGGTCGAAGCCGTCGACGGCCATGGCCGAGATCATCACGTAGCGGGTGACGCCGGCCTTCTCGGCGGCGTCGGCGAGCAGGATCGCGCCGTCGCGGTCGATGGTGAGCTTGCGCTCCGGGCCGGAGTCGGGCCCGCCTCCGGCCGCGAAGACCACGGCGTCGGCGCCCTGAAGCGCCTCGGCGACCTGGTCGACGTCGCTCTGCTCCAGGTCGAGCACGAGCGCCTCCGCCCCGGCGTCGGCGAGGTCGGACGCGTGGTCGGGGTTGCGGACGATGCCGACGGGCTGGTGGCCCTGGTCAGCGAGTCGTCGTTCGAGCAGTCGGGCGATCTGGCCGTGTCCTCCGGCGATGATGATGCGCATGGCGTCCACGCTACGCCCGGCCCGGTGAGCGGCTGCTGGGCGGGCCGCTGCCGACCGTCGGGCGTCCCGCGTCGGGTACACTCGGTGTCGGCTCCTCGCGTGGTGCCATCCAGGTGAACTCCCCCAGGGCGGAGACGCAGCAAGGGCAGCCGGGCTCTGGCAGGTGCGCGAGGGGTCTTCTCCTTTTAACAGACGCAGGTGTCCGCGCAGGCGACGCCCATAGGCTTGCGGGCATGGCTCGGAGCATCTACATCACGTCCGCCGAAGGGCACTCGGGCAAGTCGACGGTCGCGCTGGGGGTGCTCGACACCCTGACCCACCAGATCCAGCGCGTGGGCGTGTTCCGTCCCATCGCGCGCTCCATCGTCGAGCGCGACTACGTGCTCGAGGCGCTGCTGTCGCACGACGGCGTGGACCTCGACTACGACGAGTGCGTGGGCGTCACCTACGACGACGTGCACGCGGATCCCGAGGCCGCGCTCTCCCGCATCGTCGAGCGCTACAAGGCCGTCGAGGCCAAGTGCGACGCCGTCGTCATCGTCGGCAGCGACTACACCGACGTCGGCAGCCCCACGGAGCTGTCGTTCAACGCGCGCATCGCGGCGAACCTCGGCGCCCCCGTGCTCCTCGTGCTCACGGGCCGCCGCACGGACGAGACCGGCGGCCGCAGCCCCGACGAGATGCGCCAGATCGCCGACCTCGCGATCCCCGAGCTGGTGACCGCGCACGCGGGCCTCCTGGGCGTCGTCGTGAACCGCGCCGACCCCGAGCAGCTCGACGCCATCACGGCCGCGATCCCCGCCGCCGTCCCCGCATCGCTCCAGGCGCAGGCCCCGCACGTGCCGGTCTGGGCGATCCCCGAGGACGCGTTCCTCGTCGCCCCCACCGTCGCCGAGCTCCTCGACGCGGTCGACGGCACGCTCGTCAAGGGCGACGCGGCGCTCCTCAGCCGGGAAGCGCTCGGCGTGGTCGTCTCCGCCATGTCGATGGAGAACGTGCTCGCGCGCCTCACCGAGGGCGCCATCGTCGTGATCCCCGGCGACCGCAGCGAGGTCCTCCTCGGCGTGCTCACGGCGCACGCCTCCGAGACCTTCCCCACGGTCGCGGGCATCGTGCTGAACGGCGGCTTCGCGCTGTCGCCCACCATCGAGCGCCTCGTCTCCGGGCTCGACGAGACGCTGCCGATCATCTCCACCGAGCTCGGCACGTACGAGACCGCGAAGCGCATCACGCAGACCCGCGGCCGGCTCTCGCCCGAGTCCAGCCGCAAGATGGACACGGCGCTCGCCGCCTTCGAGCAGCACGTCGACACGTCGCGGCTCCTCGAGCTGCTCGACGTCAGCCGCTCCGACGTGGTCACCCCGCTCATGTTCGAGTACGGGCTCATCGAGCGGGCCAGGAAGGCCGGCAAGCGCATCGTGCTGCCCGAGGGCACCGACGACCGCGTGTTGCGGGCGGCCGGCACGATCCTCAGCCGCGGCATCGCCGACGTCACGATCCTCGGCGAGGAGATCGAGGTGCGCTCGCGGGCCATCGGCCTCGGCATCGACATCGGGCGCGCCACCGTGCTCAGCCCCTTCGACGCCGTGCTGCGCGAGCGCTTCGCCGAGGAGTACGTGCGCTTGCGCGCCCACAAGGGCATGGTGCTCGACATCGCGCGCGAGACCGTCACCGACGTCTCGTACTTCGGCACGATGATGGTGCAGCTCGGGCTCGCCGACGGCATGGTGTCGGGCGCCGCGCACACGACGGCGCACACCATCCGGCCGGGCTTCGAGATCATCAAGACCACGGACGGCGTCTCCGTCGTCTCGTCGGTCTTCCTCATGGCGCTCGCCGACCGGGTGCTCGTCTACGGCGACTGCGCCGTGAACCCGGATCCCACCGCCGACCAGCTCGCCGACATCGCCATCTCGTCGGCGGGGACCGCGGCGCAGTTCGGCATCGAGCCGCGCATCGCGATGCTGTCGTACTCGACGGGGGAGTCGGGCGCGGGTGCCGACGTGGAGAAGGTGCGCCAGGCCACGGCGCGCGTGCGGGAGCTGCGGCCCGACCTCGCGGTCGAGGGACCCATCCAGTACGACGCGGCGGCGGACGCGGCGGTCGCGGCCACGAAGATGCCCGGCTCCGAGGTCGCCGGCCGCGCGACGGTGTTCATCTTCCCGGACCTCAACACGGGCAACAACACGTACAAGGCCGTGCAGCGCTCGGCCGGCGCGGTCGCCATCGGGCCCGTGCTGCAGGGGCTCCGCAAGCCCATCAACGACCTCTCGCGCGGCGCGCTCGTGCAGGACATCGTCAACACCGTCGCCATCACCGCCATCCAGGCCGAGGGGATCGAGGCGGGCTGAGCGCCCGTCCGTCCCGTCGTCTTCCCACCCGCCGCACCCGTCAGGAGCCCACCCGTGCCCGTCGTCCTCGTCGTCAACTCCGGATCGTCGTCCTTCAAGTACCAGCTCATCGAGATGGACACCGAGACCGTGCTCGCCTCCGGCCTCGTCGAGCGCATCGGCGAGGAGGTCGGATCCACGCGCCACAAGGCGGGCGGCGACTCGTGGGAGCGCGAGCTGCCCATCGCCGACCACACCGCCGGCTTCCAGGCGATGCTCGACGCGTTCGCGGATCACGGGCCGTCGCTCGAGGAGGGGCCGCCCGTCGCGATCGGCCACCGCGTCGTGCACGGCGGCGACGTGTTCGTCGAGCCGACCGTCGTCACCGAGAAGGTGAAGGCCGACATCGACGACCTCTCGGCGCTCGCGCCGCTGCACAACCCGGGTGCGCTGCAGGGGATCCAGGCGGCCCAGACCGCGTTCCCCGACGTGGCGCACGTGGCCGTGTTCGACACCGCGTTCCATCAGACGCTGCCGGCCGAGGCGTACACGTACGCGATCGACCGGGAGCTCGCGGCCGCGCACCGCATCCGCCGCTACGGGTTCCACGGCACGAGCCACAAGTACGTCTCGGAGGCCGCCGCGCGCCTGCTCGGCAAGCCGCTGGAGGAGACGCGGATCATCGTGCTGCACCTCGGCAACGGCGCGTCCGCGGCGGCGGTGCAGGGCGGGCGGTCCATCGACACGTCCATGGGGCTCACCCCGCTCGAGGGCCTCGTCATGGGGACCCGCTCCGGCGACATCGACCCCGCGATCCTCTTCCACCTCGCCCGGCACACCGACCTCGGGCTCGACGACCTCGAGACCCTCCTCAACCGGAAGAGCGGCCTGCTCGGGCTCACCGGCCTCGGCGACATGCGCGACGTGCAGCGCGCCGCCGCCGACGGCGACGAGGACGCGCAGACGGCGCTCGGCGTGTACCGGCACCGGATCCGCCACTACGTCGGCGCCTACGCGGCGCAGCTCGGCGGCGTCGACGCCGTCGTGTTCACGGCCGGCGTCGGCGAGAACAACCCGCTCGTGCGGCGGCGCTCGCTCGCCGGGCTCGAGTTCATGGGGATCGGGATCGACGACGACCGCAACGAGCTGATCAGCTCCGAGGCGCGCTTCGTGAGCCCCGACGGATCGCCCGTGGCCGTGCTCGTGATCCCCACCGACGAGGAGCTCGAGATCGCGCGCCAGTCGCTCGCGGCCACCGGGAACTGACCCGCCGGTCCCTCCGCCGGCGCTCCCCCGCTGGGACCCCCGAGGCCCGCGATCCGACCGGATCGCGGGCCTCGCGTCGTGCCGGACGGCCGTGCGGACCAGTAGCGCCACTGGGACGCCTACTGATCCGACTGCGTGGTCCCCTCCCGCGCAGACCAGTGCCCCGCAGTGTTGTCCCCCCTGCGACCGGATGCGAGCCTCAGACGACCGTGGGAGTGGTGGGGGCCGCCCCGCGGTGACGCACGGCCGCGTCCACGAGCGCGGCCGGCCATGCAATCGAGGGGAACGCAGATGGCACTACACATGCCCAGCCGCAGAAGCAGGCTGGCGACCGCGACGGCCTTCGGGCTCGCCGCGGCGATCGTCGCGTTCGGGGGCACCGCGCCCGCGAACGCCGCACCGGGGGACACGGCGGAGGCCGAAGGGCGCTTCCTGACCCTCACGAACGTCCCGCAGGTGATCGCCCTCGATGGCGCGTACACCTCCTACGGACCCGGCGACACCGCCGCGCAGGTGGAGAACGCGCCGCTGGACGTGGACGTCCTGAACGGGCTCGCGAACGCGCAGCTCGCCGCCGGCGTCACGCTCGGCTCGCTCCTCGACCTGGACCAGGCCGCGGGTGCGGGCGTCCTCCAGCAGTACGCCTCGAGCGGACCGGCCGGAGCGACGGGCGCGGCCGGCGCCGTGTCCGACACCGGCGCCATCCAGGTCGGCCAGGGCGCCGGACAGCAGACGGTCATCGATCTCGGCTCGACCATCGAGTCCATCGGTGCCGAGGGCGCCCTCTCCGATCTGTCGCTGCGGTTCGGGGCCATCTCCTCCACCACCACGTCGACGGGGACGGGGACGCCGACGTCGGACTACGACATCGCCTCGGCCGAGGCCGTGCTCACGAGCCCGCTGGTCGCGCAGATCAGCTCCCGGCTCACGGCGGCCGTCAACGGGATCGCCCCCGAGATCGCCGCCGACATCGACGTCTCGGCCGCAACGGGCCCGCTCCTCGAGGGGATCCTCGGGGAGAACGTCCTCACCGCGGCCCTCGAGGTCGGGACCCCCACGGTCACCGCCACGGCGAACGTGAACACGGCGGCCGTCGTGCAGGCCGCGCTCGCCGAGCCGCTCACGAACGCCGACGGGACGGTCTCGATCGACGTGTCCGCCGGCTCCATCACGGTGGATCTCGACCGGATCCAGGCGCTCAACGACCGGGATCCCGGAGCGTCGATCCTGACCTCGGCCATTCTCGCGGACGTCGTCGACTCGGCGATCACGAACATCTTCACGGACGTGCTGCCGAACCGCCTCGTGACCGCGCTCCGCGCCTCCACCACGGTGGACATCGCGGTCACCGCGCCGCTCACGGTCGGCCTGCTCAACACGGACGCGGGTGATCTCGTCGTCAACGTCGACGTGTCGCTCGACCGCCTCCTCGGCGGGACGACCGGCACGGCCCCCACGGTGAGCCTCGATGGGACGAACCTCATCGGCATCCCGGTGTCCCTGGCGGTCCTCACGCCGCTCTTCGATGACCTGGTGACCGGGCTCCTCGGGTCGAACGCCGACACGGATCTCCTGCCGGCCATCGGCGACGCGCTTGCCGGCGTCAGCACGGGCGTGATCACGGCACTCGCGCCGGCGCTCGCGGTCGTCGACCAGGTCGTGCGCCTCACGGTCAACGAGCAGACGCCGGACGCCTTCATCGACGGGGACGGCGTGGACGCCGGATCCTCGTCGGTGACGGCCCTGCGCGTGCGGCTGCTCGGGAACGGAGGGCCGACCATCGACCTGGCCCGCTCCACCGTACGCGCCGTGCCCGCCCCCGTCGCCGACGACGTGACCATCACGTCGCCGACGCCGGACCAGGTGATCGAGCTGGCCGACGGGCAGACGACCGTGGTCGTCCCCGTCACCGGCACCGCCGATCCGGACGCCGAGGTCACGCTGACCGTCGGCGGCCAGACGGTCGGTCCGGTCGAGGTCGGACCCGGTGGCACCTACACGCTCACACCGACCGCCCTCCCGGCCGGCAACTACACGGCCACCGTCACCCAGACGATCGACGGGCAGGCCGCGGGCTCCGCGACGGTGACCTTTACCATCGCGGCGGCGGCCACGGACATCACGATCACGACGCCCACGGCGGACCAGGTCTTCCTGACCACCGCGGCGGACCCGACGGTCGACGTGCCCGTGGAGGGCGCGGCCGACGTGCGCGCCTCGGTCACCGTGACGATCCCCGGCCAGACCGCGCAGACCGAGCTGGTCGGCGCCGACGGCCTCTACGACGTGGCGTTCGCCGACCTCCCGGTCGGCACGTACACGGCGACCGCCACCCAGACGATCGACGGCGTGGTCCGCGGGACGGCGACGGTGACCTTCACGGTCGGCGCCCCCGCCGCCGCGGTGACGATCACGTCTCCGTCGACCGGTGACCAGATCCTCAGCGCCGGCACCGTGCCGACGGCCGACGTCCCCGTGACCGGCGCCGCCGACCCGCGCGCCACCGTCACGGTGACGATCCCCGGCCAGGACCCGCAGACGGAGCTCGTCGGCGACGACGGGGTCTACGACGTGACATTCGCCGACCTCCCGGTCGGCGACTACACGGCGACGGCGACCCAGACGATCGGCGGCACCGCCGCAGGATCGGCCACGGTCACCTTCTCCGTCATCGCCCCGGCGGTCGCCGTGGTCATCGACACCCCGACCGACGGGCAGGACTTCGTCGTCCCGGCCGGCGGCACCGCGGTGCCCGTGACCGTGAGCGGCAGCGCCGACGTCCGCGGATCCGTGCTCATCGCGGTCACGGGCCAGACGCCCGTCACGCAGGTGGTCGGGGACGACGGCCGCTTCGAGGCGACGTTCCCCGGTCTCTCCGCCGCGGAGTACACCGTCACGGTGACGCAGACCATCGGCGGCGCTGCTGCCGGTTCGGACACGGCCGACTTCACCATCTCCGTGGCCGGCGTCGACCAGGTCGTCATCCTGACGCCCGAAGACGGCGACTTCGTGCCGCTGCCCGACGGCGACACCACCGTCTCCGTCCCGGTGACGGGCACGGCCGACCCCGACGCCACCGTCACGCTGACGGTCGGCGACACGACGACGGCTCCGGCGGAGGTGGACGACGACGGCGGCTTCTCGCTGGCGACGCCCGATCTGCCCTCCGGCACCTACACGGGCACCGTCACGCAGACGATCGACGGCGTCGCCGTCGGCACCGACACCGTGACCTTCACGATCGGCGTGCCGGTGGTCATCGTCTCGCCGTTCGACTTCCAGGTCTTCCCGCTCACCGGCGGGGCGACCACGCGTGACGTACCGGTCTCCGGCACGGCCGACCCGCTGGGGACGATCACGGTCTCGACCCTGGGTCTCGACCCGATCACGACGGAGGTGGACGCCGACGGAAACTGGACGGTGACGTTCTTCGGCCTGGAGCGCGGCACGTACGACGTGACCGCGACGCAGACCATCGGCGGCGCCCCTGCCGGCGAGGACACGGTCACGTTCGACGTGGGCGTGGACGGCGGCGAGGGCACCGACTCCGATGCCGACGGATCCGCGGCCGCGGTGGACGTGGACGGTGGCGGCGTTGACGCCGCCGGCACGGATGCGACGGATTCGGCGGATGCTGCGGGAACGGATGCGACCGATGCCGCAGGCACCGATGCGACGGATGCTGCGGGAACGGATGCGACCGATGCCGCAGGCACCGATGCGACGGATGCTGCGGGAACGGATGCGACGGACGCCGCTGGCACCGATGCAGCCGGAACCGACGCGACCGATGCTGCTGGCGCTGACGCGACGGATGCTGCTGGCGCCGACGCGGCGGATGCTGCCGGTACGGATGCGACGGATGCTGCTGGCGACAACGATGCGGACACTGATGCCGCTGGCGCTGATGCGACGGATGCTGCTGGCGCTGACGCGGCGGATGCCGATGGCGACAACGATGCGGACACTGATGCCGCTGGCGCTGATGCGACGGATGCTGCTGGTGCTGACGCGACGGATGCCGCTGGTACCGATGCGACCGACGCCGCTGGCGCCGACGCGACCGACGCTGCCGGTACCGACGCGACGGACGCCGCTGGCACGGACGCGGCCGACGCCACCGACGGATCCACCGACGGCAGCGACGCCCCCACCCGGGCCGTCGTCCGCTTCACGGAGATCGTCCGTGGCAGCGGCTCGATGCAGATGGTCGACGCCTCCGGCTTCATCCCCGGTGAGACGCTCAACGCGACGGTGTTCTCCACGCCGAAGCCGCTGGCGCCGATGATCGCGGACGCCGATGGACGTGCGACGTTCGTGTTCGAGATCGGTCCGGACTTCGAGATGGGGGACCACCGCGTCGAGGTGAGCGGAGTCCAGTCCGGCATGGCCGACGAGATGGACACGCGATTCCGGGTCCTCGGATCCACCGTCCCGGCGGGCCAGCCCGGCACGCCGATCAGCGGCGGCAACGGCGGCGGATACGGCGGCGGCATCCTCCCGGTCACGGGCGGCGACGCCGACGGGATGCTGCTGCTCGGCGGCATCGCGCTCCTGATGATGCTGACCGGCGCCGGTGCCCTGCACCGAGGCCGCAGCCGACGGGCGTGATCCGCACGGCCTGAATGCGAGGAAGGCGGGCGGTCCGGCGAGAGCCGGGCCGCCCGCCGGATCCGCTCCCGGGCCGACCCGTACGACCGCATGACCCGCATGACCCGCATGACCCGCACGACCCGCACGACCGCACGACCCGTACGACCGCATGACCAGCTCGACCCGCACGCCCCGCACCACGAAGACCCACCCGACGCACGAGGGGGACGGCTGACGATGACCGACACGACCCACGACCACGACGTCGAGCACGACGCCACCGAGGACGTCGCCGTCGACGCCTCCGAGTCGACCGACCACGACCCCGCCGGGGTCGCGGACGAGGGCGCCTCGCCGGTCGACCCCGCCGACCCCACCCCACCCGCCCTCACCCGCGCCGCCCGCATCGGCACGGCCATCGCGGCGCTCGTCGTCGTGATCTACGTGGCCACCTCGATCCTCATGGTTGTCCCGCAGAGCGACGCCACCCGCGCCCTCACGGCCGCCGCCCGCCCCTACTTCGGCCAGCAGTGGAACGTGTTCGCGCCCTCGATCCAGAAGACCAACCGCTACCTCGAGATGCAGGCGCAGTGGCGCGACGACTCGGGCGCCCTCGTGAAGAGCGAGTGGGTGGACATCACCCGCGCCGAGTACGAGGCGGGGGAGGGCCGGATCCAGTCCTCCCGCACCGTGAAGCAGAGCGCGAACCTGCTGAAGACGT
This sequence comes from Clavibacter sp., assembly GCF_014802555.1. Lineage (NCBI taxonomy): Bacteria > Bacillati > Actinomycetota > Actinomycetes > Micrococcales > Microbacteriaceae > Clavibacter > Clavibacter sp. The sequence continues at coordinate 14,598 of NZ_JAAVCB010000040.1, forward strand.
ACACGGAGCGGTTCCGGGGTCTCACGCGGGAGCAGCAGGCGATCGTGCAGGACACCTTCATCCGCCGCGCCGACACCGACTCCGGCTTCGCGGCCAAGACGGCCGTCTCCCTCATCGACCAGCTCCAGGCGCTGGACGAGGGCAGCCGCGGCCGAGTGATCACCATGCTCCGCGCCGACTACGTGCTCAAGGAGTTCACGACCTACTGGGCCACGGCCTGGTTCGGGCGCGACATCGAGCGGGTCCGCTGGCGCGTGGCGACCGAGCGGCCCAACGACTTCGCCCACCGGTCCGACGAGCAGCAGCAGTTCACCCCCTCCACGCGCACCTTCGGGTGGCGCGAGGCGGACGACGTGATCGACCCCCAGGCGCTCAGCGTCTACCAGGGGATCGTGGAGAGGTACGCACGATGAGCGCGAGAACGCACGAGACCACGTCGACGCCGAAGGCCGCGGCCGCGGGATCCTGGGCGGGACGCCCCCGGACCGCTCGCGCCGTCCCCTCCGCCCGCGCCGCCCGCGTCCGCCGGCTGCTGCAGGACCGCGAGCTCCTCACCGCGCTCCGGGATCCGCGCGGCTGGCCCCGCGGCATCGCGACCTGGATGACCGAGCGCGAGCACGCCACCTTCAGCTTCGCCGCGCTCCGCATCACGCTCGGCGCCGTGATCCTGATGGTGCTCGTCACCTGCTTCGCCGACCGCCACTACCTGTGGGGCGTCGGATCCCGCTTCATCGATCCCGAGGCGTCGCGCCGCGGCTGGCTGCCGATCTTCACCGGCCTCTTCTCGAAGACCGACGCCACCCTGTTCGACCTCTCCTACCTCCTCCTCGTCGTGCTCGCCGCGCTGTTCACGCTCGGCTGGCGGACGCGCATCGTGACGCCCTTCCTGCTCCTGTTCTGGATCGGCCTGTCGACCAACAGCACGCTGCTCACCAACGGCGGCGACACCGTGCTGCGCCTCACCCTCTTCTTCGTGCTCTTCGCCGACCTGTCCCGGCACCTGTCGCTGGACGCGGTCCGACGGCGCCGCGAGCGCGAGGCGGCCGAGGCGGGGATCGTGCGCCGGCGCCCGCCCCAGCACGTCGAGGCGGCGCGGACGCTCGTCGACCGGATCCCGCGGCTCGTGCGCGTGCTCCTGCACAACACCGCGCTGGTGCTCTGCGCGTACCAGATCATGCTCGTGTACGTGAACTCCGCGATCCTCAAGCTGCAGGGGCCGGAGTGGCGCGACGGATCCGCGACCTACTACTCGCTCGTCATCGAGGGCTACCGGCCGTGGCCGTGGCTGAGCGACCTCCTCACCCAGGCCAGCGTCGGCGTGGTGCTCGCGAGCTTCCTGGCGGTCGCGTTCCAGGGCCTGTTCCCGCTCCTCATCCTGTGGCGGCCGACCCGCATCGTCGCGCTCGTGGTCATCACGGGCATGCACGTGATGATCGGGATCCTGCTCGGGCTCTGGCCGTTCTCCCTCGCGATGATCGCGCTCGACTTCCTCTTCATCCGGGACGCGACCTGGCGCGAGGGCCTCGCGCTCGCCCGCCGCGCGCGGGCGGAGGCGCCCGGCCGGCTCCGCGAGCTGCGCGAGCGCCGCTCCTCCCCAGCCGCGCCGGCCGAGGTCCCCGCGGAGAGCTGACCCGCGGCGGCCGGACGGTCGGGGGTGCCCGGTATCCTCAGGACCGTGGTCACCGCCCTGTATCGCCGTTATCGGCCAGAGAACTTCGCCGAGCTCATCGGCCAGACGCAGGTGACGGATCCGCTGCGCACCGCCCTCCGCACCAACCGCGTCAACCACGCGTACCTCTTCAGCGGCCCGCGCGGCTGCGGCAAGACCACGTCGGCCCGCATCCTCGCCCGCTGCCTCAACTGCGCCGAGGGCCCCACCGACACCCCGTGCGGCGTCTGCCCCAGCTGCGTCGAGCTCAGCCGCGACGGCAGCGGATCCCTCGACGTGGTCGAGATCGACGCCGCGAGCCACAACGGCGTAGACGACGCCCGCGACATCCGGGAGCGCGCGGTCTTCGCGCCGGCGCGCGACCGCTACAAGATCTTCATCCTCGACGAGGCCCACATGGTCACGCCGCAGGGCTTCAACGCCCTGCTGAAGATCGTGGAGGAGCCGCCGGAGCACGTGAAGTTCATCTTCGCCACCACGGAGCCCGACAAGGTCATCGGCACCATCCGCTCCCGTACGCACCACTACCCGTTCCGGCTCGTGCCGCCCGCGCAGATGCTCGACTACGTGGAGCACCTGTCGCGCGAGGAGAGCGTGCAGGTCGCGCCCGGCGTCCTGCCGCTCGTCGTCCGCGCCGGCGGGGGATCCGTGCGCGACACGCTCTCCCTGCTCGACCAGCTCATCGCCGGGTCGGAGGACGAGAGCGTGGAGTACGAGCGCGCCGTCGCGCTCCTCGGCTACACGCACGCGGCGCTGCTCGACGAGGTCATCGACGCGATCGCCCGCCACGACGCGGCCGCCGCCTTCGCGGGGGTCGACCGGGTCATCCAGACCGGCCAGGATCCGCGGCGCTTCGTGGAGGACCTGCTCGAGCGCCTGCGCGACCTCATCATCGTGGGCGCCACCTCCGTCGAGGGCGCCGCCGCCGTGCTGCGCGGCACCCCGGAGGACGAGCTCGAGCGCATGCGCGCCCAGGCCGTGGCCTTCGGCGCCGTCGAGCTGTCCCGTGCAGCCGACGTGGTCAACGCCGCCCTCACCGAGATGACCGGCGCCACCTCGCCGCGCCTCCACCTCGAGCTGCTGGTGGCGCGCGTGCTCGTGCCCGCGAGCGACGACACGCACCGCGGCGCCCTCGCCCGGGTCGAGCGCCTCGAGCGCCGGGTCGGCGTGGCCGACGCGGGGGCGGATCCGGCGCCCGCCACGCCCGTCGCCGCAGCTGCGCCGGCAGCAGCTCCCGCGCCCGCATCGGCTCCCGCTCCCGCCGCCACGTCGGCTCCCGTCGCCGCTCCCGATCCGGCCCCGACTCCCGATCCGGCCCCCGCGGCGAAGTCGACGGAGACCGGTGCCACCACCCAGACCCCGGCCGCATCCGCTCCCGACGAGTCCTCCCCGTCGTCGTCCGGGACGGGCGCCCCCGCGGCGGAGGCGCCCTCCGCGCCCGCGCCGACCGCGCCCGTCGGGCCGGTCACCTTCGAGCAGCTGCGCGACTCCTGGCCGTCGGTCGTCGAGGCGGTCGAGAAGGCCAAGCGCAGCGCCTGGCTCGTCGCCGTCACCGCGACGCCGCGCGCGCTCACGGACGACGTGCTCACGCTGTCCTTCGTCAGCGCCAACGACGCGGAGCGGTTCAAGGAGCGCGGCGCACCCGGGCAGGGCGTGAGCGACATCCTGCGCACCGCCATCCTCGACGTGCTCGGCATCCGCGTGAAGTTCATTGCGCGCGTCGAGCCGCACGGCGGCAGCGCCGCCCCCACGGGCACCTCGGCTCCGACCGGCGGCGGATCCGCGTCGCCCGCGCCCGACGCCTCCCGCCCGGCGGCGTCCGCACCGTCGTCGGCTCCCACGCGCCCGAAGGGCGGGAACGCCGCCACCACGTCCGCCCCGGCGACTCCGCCCGCGTCA
>NZ_JAAVCB010000041.1:0-15111 GCF_014802555.1 Clavibacter sp.
ATTACCGTGGGACATCGAGGCCTCCTGGCGATGGTTGAACTGAACAGCTCCATCAAGCCAGGAGGCCTCTTCACACGCCCCGAAGTGTCACCAACGTCATGGCCGAGTACAGCTAGGCGGGCTTGCCGGGCTCGGCCACGTGCTGACCGGTGGACGACGGGATCGTGTGCGCGCCCTCGGCCGACGGCCGGCCGGCCAGCAGGTCGCGGATCTCGATGAGCAGCTCGGTCTCGGTCTGCGGCACGTCCTTCGGCGTCGCCTCCTCGGCGGCCTTCTGCTTGGCGAACGCGGTCTTCTTGAGGTGGTTCACCGGCACGACGAGCGCGAAGTACACGACCGCGGCGACGATGAGGAAGTTGATCAGCGCAGCCAGGACGGCGCCGAAGAGGAGCGTCGCCGGCTTGCCGGTGGACGTCGGGATGTCGACCTTGAAGGCGTCGGCCAGCGTCGAGGCGTTGAACAGGGCACCGATCAGCGGGTTGAAGACGTTCGTGACGATGGCCGTGACGATCGCGGTGAACGCGGCGCCGATGACGACGGCGACCGCGAGGTCGATGACGTTGCCGCGGAGGATGAAGTCCTTGAAGCCCTTCACGGGTGCTCCTGTCTGGCGGGCCGCCCGATCAGGTGGACGGCGAGGACGAGCCGGAGCCCGAGGACGCGGGACCGGAGGGGGTGCTGGGGGTCACGGTACCGGAGCCCTGGCCGACGGTGCCGGAACCGGACGACCCGGACGAGTCCGACGAACCGGACGACGAGGAGTCGGAGGACGACGACGAGGACGACGAGTCGCCCGACTTCGCCGACGACGACCCTGAACCCGATCCCGATCCCGACCCCGACCGCGACCGCTTCGCCGCGTCCTCGGTGCGCGAGTCGTTGCGGTAGAAGCCGCTGCCCGTGAAGCTCACGCCCACCGCGGCGAACAGCTTGCGGAGCTTGCCACCGCACACGGGGCACTCGGTGAGGGAGTCGTCGGTGAACGCCTGGACGATGTCGAAGGCGTTGCCGCACACCGTGCAGCGGTAGGAGTACGTGGGCATGGGTCCCTAGAAGGAGTGGATGAGTGTCGGGGTCACGATGCCGTCGACCGGCATGTCGTGCTTCTCCCGCGGGAGCTCGTCGACGAACTCGGCGTCGAACACCACAGCGTAGACCGGGGGACAGGCCTCCATCGATCCGAGGGTCTTGTCGAAGTAGCCGCGACCCCAGCCCATGCGCATGCCGCCCTGGTCGACCGCCGCGGCGGGCACGACGATGAGGTCGACGTCGTTGATGGCGATCGGCCCGAGCAGCTCGCCCACCGGCTCCGGCAGGCCGAACAGGCCCTCGGTCTCCGTGCCGTCGCTCACGACCCAGTCGAGGAGGCCGTCGTTGCGCGACACCGGCAGGAGCACCTGGCGGTCGTTCGCGTGCAGCCACTGGAGGAAGGGACGCGTGGTCGGCTCGTCGACGGTGGACAGGTAGCAGGCCACCCGGCTCGCGTCGTGGTTCGCCACGAGCTCCGTCAACCGGCTGGTCAGGCCGTGCGCCGCCTCGTCGCGCTCCGTCGCGGTCATCTGCCGACGACGCTCCCGCAGCTGGGCGCGCAGGGCCCTCTTCTCGTTCCCGACTTCGCTCGGCATGGTTCGAGTCTAGGTACGTTCCCCCGCTACGCTCGATCGCATGGTCACCCACATCACTAAGGCCGTCATCCCCGCCGCGGGACTCGGAACGCGATTCCTTCCCGCGACGAAGGCGATGCCGAAGGAGATGCTGCCGGTCGTGGACCGCCCGGCCATCCAGTACGTGGTGGAGGAGGCCGTGGGCGCGGGACTGCACGACGTCCTCATGATCACCGGCCGCAACAAGACCGCCCTCGAGAACCACTTCGACCGGAACGCCGAGCTCGAGGCCACCCTCCAGCTCAAGGGCGACGACGCGAAGCTCCGCAAGGTCAACGAGTCCACCGACCTCGCCGACATGCACTACGTCCGCCAGGGCGACCCCAAGGGCCTCGGCCACGCGGTGCTCCGCGCCGAGATGCACGTGGGCCGCGAGCCGTTCGCCGTGCTCCTCGGCGACGACATCATTGACAAGCGCGACGTGCTCCTCTCGCGCATGATCGAGGTCCAGCTCCAGCGCGGCTGCTCCGTCGTCGCGCTGCTCGAGGTGGATCCCGCGCAGACTCACCTCTACGGCGTCGCCACGGTCGAGGCCACCGACGACGACGACGTCGTGCGCATCACCGGCATGGTCGAGAAGCCCGCCGCCGGCACCGCGCCCTCGAACCTCGCGATCATCGGCCGCTACGTGCTGCGCCCCGAGGTATTCGACGTGCTGCACAAGACGGAGCCCGGCAAGGGCGGCGAGATCCAGCTCACCGACGCGCTCGAGAAGATGGCCGCCGCGCCCGAGTGGACCGGCGGCGTGTACGGCGTGGTCTTCCGCGGCCGCCGCTACGACACGGGCGACCGGCTCGACTACCTGAAGGCCATCGTCCAGCTCGGCGTCGATCACGAGGACCTCGGCGAGGGCCTGCGCGAGTGGCTGCCCGAGTTCGTCAAGACCCTCGAGCGCTGATCCCCGACGGCGGCGCGCGGTCCGGTCGCACCGGCGTCCGCGCTGAGGCCTAGGCTCATGGACGTGCCGCAGACCGTACCCACCATGCGGGACGGGCGCATCTCCGTCCGGCCCATCCGGCTCCGCGACTCGCGGGCCCTCGAGCGATCGCTGCTGGACAACCGATCGTGGCTCCGCAAGTGGGAGGCCACGAGCCCCTACGTGCCGATGGCGTTCGACACGCGGGCGAGCATCCGGTCGCTGCAGGCCAACGGCCGCGCCGGCCTCGGCGTGCCGCTCGTCATCGACTACGACGACGAGTTCGCCGGCCAGCTCAACGTGTCGTCCATCGCCTACGGATCGCTCTCGAGCGCGACCATCGGCTACTGGGTCGGCCAGGAGTTCGCGGGCCGGAACGTGACGCCCACGGCCGTCGCGCTCGCGACCGACTACTGCTTCACGACGCTCGGGCTGCACCGGATGGAGATCTGCATCCGCCCGGAGAACGCGCCCAGCCTCCGCGTCGTGCAGAAGCTTGGCTTCCGGTACGAGGGGCTGCGCCGCCGGTACATCCACATCAACGGCGACTGGCGGGACCACTTCTGCTTCGGCCTCGTGGTGGAGGAGCTGTCCACCAGCGTGCTCGTGCGTTGGAAGGACGGCGGCGTGGATCCCGAGTGGTCGCGCGTCCCCGACGCCGACGTCGAGGCGGCCGCGACGCCGCTGGCCGTGCAGCGCCGGATCTGACCCCGCCCCGTCCGCGGACCTGCGGATGCGCCGGTCCGGCCGTGGACACGCGGCGCGCTTCCCGCGGCGCACCCGCCCGACCTCCTAGCCTCGGGATCATGCAATCCGGCGGCATAATCATCGCGCTCTCCGCGGTGCTCTGGCTCGCCTACCTCCTGCCCACGTGGCTGCACCGGCGCCAGTACATGGCGACCGAGCGCAACGCCGTGCGCCTCCAGCAGACCCTGCGGATCCTGGCCGATACGGCCGAGGTCCCCGACGCGGTGCGCGCGGAGACCAGCGCCCGCAGCGTCGTCGAGCAGCAGCGCGCCCTCCGCCGGGCCGCCGAAGAAGCCGAAGCCGCCGCGCGTGCGCGAGACGCCGCCGCCCAGCGCGCCCTACCGAAAGTGGCCCCCGTGTCCGCAACGTCGCCCTCCGCCGCCACGCGCCTCCGCCGCACCCGGCTCGCCGCCACCGCCGTCCTCGCGCTCGCCCTCGTCGGCGTGATCGCCGGGATCGCCCAGGTCGCCGGTGGCAGCGCCTGGACGCTGCTCGTCATCTCCTCCCTCGCCACGTTCGGGTCGCTCGCGATCCTGCACCGCATGTCACAGATCGCCGCCGCCCGTCGCCTCCAGGCGCCGGAGGTCCTCCAGCGGCCGCGCACCGGCTTCACCGACTTCCACGAGCAGGCCGCGCAGCCCGCCGAGCCCGTCGCGGAGCGCGAGGAGGGCGAGTCCTGGACCCCCGTGCCCGTACCGAAGCCGCTGTACCTCTCCCGCTCGCAGGCGCCCGGCCCGCGTCCCGGCGCCGGCGGTGCCCCCCGCACGCCGCTGTCGCCTGTCGAGGAGATGCGCCGCGCCGCCGCCGCGTCCGAGGAGACGCTGCGCCGCGCGCACCTCGAGCCCGAGGTCGCGCGCCTGTCGGCCGAGGAGGAGGAGGCCGCTCCGGCGGCATCCGTCGCTCCGGCCCCGCCCGCCGCGCGCACCGCTCCGGTCAGCCGCTTCTCCCGCATGGGCATCGTTGACGACGCCGAGCCCGGCATGGGAGACCTCGACGAGGTGCTGCGTCGCCGCCGGGCGGTTGGCTAGTCCACCGGTCCGTCCCCAGGAGGGCCGCCGTCGCGCGGTCGGCTGATCCGCCTTCCTCCACGCCCCGCGGTTCGGAGGGCTCCCGGTGACGTGGTAGTCTCGTGGAGTTGTCAGGGCCTATGGCGCAGTTGGTAGCGCGCCTCGTTCGCATCGAGGAGGTCAGGAGTTCGAATCTCCTTAGGTCCACAAGAACCCCGCTCCGGCGGGGTTTTTGCTTGTCGCCGGCATGCTGGAGTCCAGCCTCACGTCCTGTGAGGGAAAGGCGCATACCACGTGATGCGGTCCTAGTCTTCTCGCATGAAGACACCAAGAGGCCTCACCTCCGCACTGCTCGGACTGCTCCTCCCCATCGCCCTCGCGACGGCAGGAGCGTCAGCTGCCTCGGCCTCCGCAGCTGTGCCGGGATCCGCCGCGGCCCAGCCCGCCGCCACGTCGACCGCGTCGAGCGCGTCCGGATGGCTCCACACGGACGGCGGGAGGATCGTCGACTCCGCCGGCTCCACGTACACGATCCGCGGTGCCGCCTGGTTTGGGCTCGAGTCGTCGGGCTGCGTGCTCCACGGGCTCGACAAGATCACCCTCGACAGCGGCATGAAGCACCTCCACGACATGGGCTTCACCACGGTGCGCATGCCGTTCGCGAACAGCTGCCTCCGGGCGTCGAGCGTCGCCGAGGGGGGTACCACCGCCAATCCGGTTCTGAAGGGCATCACCCCGCTGCAGCTCATGGACCGCGCCATCGCCTCTGCCAAGGCCAACGGCCTGAACGTGATCCTCGACCAGCACCGACCCACGACCGATGGGCAGTCCGAGCTGTGGTACACGCCTGACCTCTCCGAGGCGCAGTGGATCTCCGACTGGAAGATGCTCGCGGACCGCTACAAGGACGACCCCACGGTCATCGGCGTCGACTTGCACAACGAGCCGCACGGCCAGGCGACCTGGGGCTCCGGGGACGCGGCCACCGACTGACGGCTGGCCGCCGAGCGCGGGGGTGACGCGGTGCTGTCGGTGAACCCGAAGCTGCTCGTCATCGTCGAGGGAACCGACAAGCAGCCCGACGGATCCGGCACATGGTGGGGCGGGGCCCTCGGCGCCGCGGGCGACAAGCCCGTCGAGCTGAGCGTCGCGAACCGCGTCGTCTACTCGCCGCACGACTACCCCGCGAGCATCTACGGGCAGTCCTGGTTCAGCTCGCCGGATTACCCGGACAACCTGCCCGGCGTGTGGGACGCCCACTGGGGCTACCTCGCGAAGAAGAGCATCGCCCCGGTGCTGCTCGGCGAGTTCGGTACGAAGCTCGAGACCACCAGCGACAAGCAGTGGCTGACGACCCTGGTGTCGTACCTCAAGACCACCGGCATCAGCTCCTCGTTCTGGTCGTTCAACCCCGACAGCGGTGACACCGGCGGGCTCGTGCAGAGCGACTGGGTCACGCCCGAGCAGGTGAAGCTCGACGCGATGGCGCCGATCCTCCACCCGACTGAGTCGTCGGGTTCCGGTTCCGGAGCGCAGCCTGCACCGCAGCCGCAGCCGCAGCCGCAGCCCCAGCCTGCACCGCAGCCCCAGCCCGCGCCCTCCACGTCGGGCGCCGTGACGGCGACGTGGCAGCCCGGCGGATCATGGTCGTCGGGCTACGTGGCCGGCCTGGACGTCACCGCGAAGTCCGCGGTCGCCGGGTGGACCGCGTCGTGGGCGAGCCCGGGCACGACCTCCGTCGGGAACAGCTGGGGAGTGCGCTGCACCATCGCGACCGGCACCGTGACGTGCACGGGCGCCGACTGGGCGGGTGCGCTATCCGCGGGCCAGACCGTCCACGTCGGCCTGCAGGCGGCGGGCGGGCCGGCCCCGTCCTCGCCGCAACTCACGGTGACGAGCCGCTGACCACCTTCCCGCATCCACGACGCCGGTCGCCGGGCACCCGCCCGGCGGCCGGCGTCTCGCCGGTTAAGCTCGACCGGTGCCCCGCCCCGCGATCCCGTCCGTGACCATCGCCACCCCGGAGGTCCGGGCGCTGCGCGCCGACCTCGAGGCGGCGCCCTTCACCGTCGCGTCTGCGCTCGACCTGTGGGGCGATGCGGCCGGGAAGGCGCTGCACCGGGGGAACCGGATCCCGGCCCGTCGTGCTGTCGAGGCCGCCCGCACCGCCGACGGGTTCCCCGCGGCCGCCGTGCTCGCGTCCCTGTTCGTGCTGGGCGACCCGGTCGACGCAGACGACCTCCGCGCTGCCCTGCCGACGCTCGGCCTCGACGGCGCCGCGCGTCTCGGCCTCATCGAGGTCGACGGCGACCGGGTCCGCCCGGCGGTCGACCTGCGCCCCTACGGCTTCATCGACGCACACGGCGTCGGCGAGTGGTGGATCGCCTCCGACCTCGGCGAGCTCGCCACCGGCGGCGCGCTCGACGAGGACCACGTGCTCGGCGTCGGCGGCGCGTCCGCGACCCTCAGCGGCCTCATGATCTCCGCGCCCGTCGCCACCGCGCTCGACCTCGGCACCGGCTGCGGGATCCAGGCGCTGCACGCCTCCCGGCACGCCGACCGCGTCGTGGCGACCGACATTTCCGCGCGTGCCCTCGCGTTCGCGGCGCTGAACGCGGCGCTCAACGGGATCACGACCATCGAGCTGCGGCTCGGCAGCCTGTTCGAGCCGGTGGCGGGGGAGCGGTTCGACCACATCGTCTCGAACCCGCCCTTCGTCATCACCCCGCGCGCGGAGGGCGTGCCGGCCTACGAGTACCGCGACGCCGGCCTCGTGGGCGACGCGCTGGTCGAGGGCGTCGTCGCCGACCTCGCGGACCACCTCACGCCCGGCGGCATCGCGCAGCTCCTCGGCAACTGGGAGCACCGCGCCGGGGAGCCCGGCCTCGAGCGCGTCGCGGGGTGGCTCGACCGGGCGGCCGCGCGCACCGGGTCCGGCCTCGACGCGTGGATCGTCGAGCGCGAGGTGCAGGACGCCGCGCTCTACGCCGAGACGTGGATCCGCGACGGCGGCACCCGCGCCGGCACCCCCGAGTCGGAGGTGCTGATGGACGCGTGGCTCGACGACTTCGCCGCGCGCGAGGTGGACGCGGTCGGCTTCGGCTACCTCACCCTCCGCCGGCCGGCAGCGGGGGCGCCGACGCTCCGCCGCATCGAGCGCCTGCACGGCGGACTCGGCAACAACCCCACGGGCCTCGGCGACCACCTCCAGGCCTCGCTCGCCGCGCACGACGCCCTCGCCGCCGTCGACGACCGCGCGCTCGTCGGGCTCGCGCTCGTGGTGTCCGTCGACGTCACGGAGGAGCGGCACTACTGGCCGGGCGCCGAGGATCCCACGGTCATGACGCTCCGCCAGGGCGCGGGCTTCGGCCGCGAGGTGCCGCTCGACACGGGCCTCGCGGCGCTCGTCGGCACGTGCGACGGGGAGCTCGCGGTGGGCGCCATCGTCGACGCCGTCGCGCAGCTCACCGGCGTGGACGCGGTCGCCCTGCGCGCCGAGCTGCTCCCGCGGGTCCACGGGCTCGTCGCCGATGGCTTCCTCACGCTGCCGGGAACGGCGTCCGACGACGCGCTCGCCGACCACCCAGCGCGCGACACCTAGGATCGCGGGGTGACTCCTCGAACAGCCCGCCGCGCCGCCCGCCCTGAGATCGTCCGCGCCGTCGTCCTCGACGCTGCGCTCATCGTCGTCTTCGTGCTCATCGGCCGGGCGAGCCACGGCGAGGACCACGCGCCGTCGGGCGTCCTCGGCACCGCGTGGCCGTTCCTCGCGGGCAGGCTCGTCGGCTGGATCGTCGCCCGGGCCTGGCGCAGCCCCTCGCGCGTCGCGCCCACCGGTCTCCTGGTGTGGGGCGTGACCGTGGTGGTGGGCATGGTGCTCCGGGCGCTCAGCGGCGAGGGCGTGGTGATCCCGTTCGTCATCACGACCGCGATCATCCTGGGGCTCCTCCTGCTCGGCTGGCGCGCGGTCTCGGCCATCGTCGTCCGCCGGCGCGCCCGGGCCTGACCCCGCCGGCCACCCCGCCTCAGGCGGCGGGCGAGGTGGGGGCAGCAGCCTCCATCACGGCGATGAGCGCCTTCGCGTAGGCCTCCTCGGCCTCGAGGTCGCGGTGCTCGATCTCGTGGCCGTCGATCACGACGAGCACCACGTGCGCGCCGTCCTCGGCGCCGCCGATCTCGCGCCGCAGCGACCGGAACGCCCCGGCGAGGAGCGCGCGCAGCTGGTCCTCGCGCGGCAGCCACAGGCTGTCCTCGAGCGCCACGGAGTCGAGCGCCCACTCGGTCGTGCCGTTGAACCCGAGCACGGTCCCGGTCGCGTGCTCGTGCGCCTCGATTGTGAGCTCGCTGATGGTGAAGACGTCGGACTCGAAGCCCTGGCCGCGGATTCGGAACCGGTCGCCGGGCTCGGGGCTCCACTCGAGGCCGAGCTCCAAGAGGGTCGTGGCATGCGCGGTGGAGATCATCCGTGCAGTATGCCGGTCGCTCCCGGGCGTCGCCCCGCGGGCGGGGGAATGCGTGTGCATTAGATTCGCAGGGCACGGACTGCGGACGGCTCCCGCCGCCGGTCGGCCCCGGGAGGACCATGCGCGCGACAGTGAAGGACGTCGCCGCGCGTGCCGGCGTCTCCCCGAAGACGGTGTCGAACGTGATCACCGGCCGCGTCGCCGTGAGCCCCGTCACCCGCGAGCGCGTCGAGCGGGCGGTCACGGAACTCGACTACGTGCCGAACCTGTCTGCGCGCGGCCTCCGCAACGGCCGCACCGGGATCATCGCCGTCGCCCTGCCCGACCTCAGCACGGCGTACTCGGCAGAGCTCGCCCACCACCTCGTGGAGGTCGCGCACGAGGCGGGCTACAGCATCCAGATGGAGGAGACGGGCTCGCGGCCCGACCGCGAGCGCGACCTCATGTCCCGTGCGCGCGAGCACCTCGTCGACGGCCTGATCCTCAACCCCGTGCTCCTGTCGCGGAGCGCCATCGCGCGCGCCGAGTCGCTGCCGCCGGTCGTGGTGATCGGCGAGGTCGAGCAGGAGATCGTCGACCGGGTCCTCGTCGACAGCGTCCAGGCCGCGTACGACATGACGCGCTTCCTGCTCGGCACGGGCGCCCGGCGCATCGCCGCGGTCGGCACGGCCACGCGCGAGGAGTCCGCGGCCGGCGACCTCCGCCGCATCGGCTACCGGCGCGCGATGGAGGAGGCGGGCGAGGCGCCCGTCGAGATCGACCGCACGGGGTGGAACAGCGCGTCCGGGGCGGAGGCGGTGGACTCCTGGCTCAGCGACGGCAACCCGCTCCCGGACGCCCTCTTCTGCTTCACCGACGGCCTCGCGTTCGGCGTCCTGCGGGCGCTCGCCGACCACGGGGTGCGCGTGCCCGAGGACGTGCAGGTCGCGGGGTTCGACGACGTCGACCAGTCGCGCTTCTCGATCCCCACCCTCACCACCGTGCACTTCGACATCCGCGCGTACGCGGAGGCGGCCGTCGGCCAGCTGGTGCGCCGGATCGAGGAGCGCGACGGACCGCCCGTCCAGCTCGTCATCCCGCATCGCGTCGTCGTCCGGGGCAGCACGCGCGCATCCGCCTGACGTGACAGGACCGGTGGCCTGACCCCGCGGTGACCGGCCGGGAGGCCGATGCCCGGAAACGTTGCGCTCGGCATTAAAACGATGTAATGATCGTCGCATCACGAAGGAGTGGTCAATGGATCCTGTTACGGGAAAGGCCGGGGGACGCCCCTCGGCATGGTCGAGGCGTCAGATCCTCATGGGCGGAGCGGCGGCCCTGGGCGGCGCGTTCCTCGTCGGGGGCCTCTCCGGCTGCGCGCCCCAGGTGGCGTCGGCCGGCGGCATCGTCGACCTGAAGTACTGGCACCTGCTGTCCGGAGGCGACGGCATCCGCATGACGGAGATGGTGAAGGAGGCGAACGACTCCGGCGGCGGCTTCGACGTCACGGCCACCGTCCTCGCCTGGGGCCAGCCGTACTACACGAAGCTCGCCATGGCGTCGGTGGGTGGCCGCGCACCGGACGTCGCGGTGATGCACGCGGCGCGCGTGCCCGGCTTCGCGCCCGGCGGGCTGCTCGACCCGTGGGACACCGACAGGCTCGCGGAGCTCGGCGTCACGCAGGCGGACTTCGAGCCGCGCGTCTGGGACAAGGGCGTCGTGGACGGGAAGCTGTACTCCATCGCCCTCGACAGCCACCCGTTCATCCTCATGTACAACACGGACATCGCCCGCGAGGCGGGCGTGCTGGGCGACGACGGGCAGCTCGCGGAGATCACGTCACCCGACGGCTTCCTCGAGGCGATGCGCGCGATGCAGGGCGTGACCGGCGAGCACGGCTTCAGCTACGGCTACCTCGGCGACGGCGCCCAGATGTGGCGCATGTTCTACACGTTCTACAAGCAGATGGGCGGCGACATGGAGCTGCCCACGGGCGGCGAGGTCGTCTACGACCGCGACAAGGCGGTCGCGTCGCTCGAGTACATCCAGACCCTGCTCGACGGCACGATCGCCACCCCGAGCGGTGACGCGGGCACCGCCATCGCCGAGTTCGCGGGCGGCAAGAGCGGCGCCATCGTCACCGGCGTGTGGGAGCTGCCCACCTTCCAGACGGCGAAGGTCCCGCTCGACGCGATGCCCATCCCGAACCTCTTCGGCACGCCGGCGACCTTCGCCGACTCGCACGCGTTCGTGCTCCCGCACCAGAGCTCGCCGGATCCGGTCAAGCGCGAGACGACGTACGCCTTCGTCGCCGACCTCCTGAAGAACTCGCTGCAGTGGGCGGGGGCCGGGCACATCCCCGCGTACAAGCCGGTCATCGACAGCCCGGAGTACGCGGAGCTCCTGCCGCAGGCGCACTACGCGAACGCGGCCGAGCAGATCGAGTACGACCCGGTGGCGTACTTCACCGGATCCGGCTCGGACTTCCAGACGTACTTCGCCGAGAACGTGCAGAACGTGTTCCTCGGGCGCCAGGAGGCGGGGGTCGGCCTCGACGCCTTCATCCGGCAGATAAACGCGCTGCTCGCCAAGCCCAACCCCCTGTAGCGCGCGACCACCCGCAGCGCGCCATCGATCTCGCGGTCGCCGCCCGTGCGCGGCACCGCACCCTCTTCCCAGCGAAACGACGAAGGAGTCCACTCGTGACGACAGCAGCACCGCCCACCCCGGTCGCTCCCGCGGCCGGGTCCCACGCCCCGCGACCCGCGGTCGGCCAGCCCCGGGTCAAGGCCAAGCAGCAGGCCCAGGGCATGCTCTTCATCGCCCCGTTCCTCATCACCTTCCTGGTGTTCCTGGTGTGGCCCGTCCTCTACGGCTTCTACCAGAGCCTCACCGGGCAGAGCCTCACCGGCGCCAACAGCGAGCTCATCGGCTTCGCGAACTACTTCGAGGCCTTCGGCGACTCGCAGATGTGGCGCTCGCTCGGCAACACCGTGGTCTTCACGATCGCGAGCACCGTCCCGCTCCTGGTCGTGGGCCTCGTGCTCGCGCTCCTCGTGAACCTCGGCCTCCCGGGCCAGTGGCTCTGGCGGCTGGCGTTCTTCCTGCCGTTCCTCCTCGCGTCCACGGTCGTGTCGCTGTTCTGGCTCTGGATGTACAACCCGCAGCTCGGCGTCGTGAACGCGATCGCCGGGGCGTTCGGCCTCCCGCAGCCGGCGTGGCTCCAGGACTCGAACCTCGCCATGACGAGCGTCGTCATCACGACCGTGTGGTGGACCGTCGGGTTCAACTTCCTCATCTACCTGGCGGCGCTGCAGAACATCCCGGACCAGCAGTACGAGGCCGCCGCGCTCGACGGCGCCGGCAAGTGGCGGCAGCTGTTCTCCATCACGATCCCGCAGCTCGCCCCGACCACGGCGCTCCTCGCGATCCTGCAGGTGCTCGCGTCGCTCAAGGTCTTCGACCAGATCTACCAGATGACCGCGGGCGGCCCGGGCGGCTCGACGCGGCCCATCGTGCAGTACGTCTTCGAGACAGGGTTCACCGGCTTCCGCTTCGGCTACTCCGCCGCCATCTCGTACATCTTCTTCGCCCTGATCGTCGTGATCTCGGTCATCCAGTTCACCGCGACCCGGAGGAAGTCATGACCACCGCCACCCGTCCCGCCTTCTCCTCCGGCACGCTCGCCCGGAAGCCCGCGACCAGCGTCGCCGCCCGCCAGGGCCGCACGGGGACGCCGCGGTTCCAGCCGTCGCGCATCGCCGCGCTCCTGATCCTCATCGTCCTCGCGGCCGCGTGGCTGCTGCCGTTCCTCTGGGCGGTGCTCACGTCGTTCAAGTCGGAGACCGACGCGGCGGCGTTCCCGGTCACCGTCTTCCCGGCGGGGGGCTTCACGTTCGACGCCTACGCGTCGGTGCTGAACGGCGGCACGATCCCGCTGTGGACCTGGAACAGCCTGCTCACCAGCACGGTGATCACGGTGGTGGCGGTCGTGTTCTCGGCGCTCGCCGGCTACGCGCTCAGCCGCATCGACTTCCGCGGCCGCAAGCTGCTGATGGGGGCGATCGTGGCGTCGATCATCATCCCGCCGCAGATCCTCATCGTCCCGCTCTTCTACCAGATGCTGTCGTTCAACCTGGTGGACACCCTCTGGGCCGTGATCCTGCCGCAGATCGTGCAGCCCGCCATGGTGTTCATCCTGAAGGCGTTCTTCGACCAGATCCCCATCGAGCTCGAGGACGCCGCGCGCGTCGACGGCGCCGGACGCGTGCGCGTGTTCCTGCAGATCGTGATGCCGCTGTCGCGCCCCATCCTCTCGGCGGTCGCGATCTTCGTCTTCATCGGCGCGTGGAACAACTTCCTGTGGCCCTTCATCGCCACGAACGACGCGACGCTCATGACCCTGCCGGTCGGCCTGCAGACGGTGAAGAACGCCTACGGGATCCAGTACGCGCAGAACATGGCCTCCGCCGTGCTCGCCGCGCTGCCGCTGATCCTGGTGTTCCTCTTCTTCCAGCGCCAGATCATCAAGGGCATCTCGACCACCGGGTTCGGCGGGCAGTGACCCCGCGCGCCGACACCCCGACCCGCACCACCCATCCCGCCCGGGACGCACGCGCCCGGGCCGCTCGCGAAGGAGGACGCCCATGACCCGCGCCCGCATCACCATCGACCGCGACTTCACCATCGGCGACGTGCCCCGCCGGCTCTTCGGCTCGTTCGTCGAGCACATGGGCCGCTGCGTCTACACCGGCATCTACGAGCCGGGCCACCCGACCGCGACGCCCGAGGGCTACCGGCAGGACGTGCTCGACCTCACGAAGGAGCTCGGCGCCACCGTCGTGCGGTACCCCGGCGGCAACTTCGTCTCGGGCTACGACTGGGAGGACGGCGTGGGCCCCGTCGAGGACCGGCCGCGCCGGCTCGACGGCGCCTGGCACACCGTGGAGACGAACGCGTTCGGCCTGCACGAGTTCGTGGGCTGGTCGAAGGCCGCGGGCGTCGAGGTGATGGAGGCCGTCAACCTCGGCACGCGCGGCGTCGACGCGGCACGCTCGCTGGTCGAGTACGCGAACCACCCGGGCGGATCGAAGTACTCCGACATGCGGCGGAGGAACGGCGCCGAGGATCCCTTCGACATCAAGCTCTGGTGCCTCGGCAACGAGATGGACGGGCCGTGGCAGATCGGCCACAAGACGGCCGACGAGTACGGCCGCCTCGCGCAGGAGGCCGGGAAGGCCATGCGGCTGGTGGATCCGAGCATCGAGCTGGTCGCGTGCGGCAGCTCCAACTCGGGCATGCCGACCTTCGGCCAGTGGGAGCAGACCGTGCTCGGCCACACCTACGACGTCGTCGACTACGTCTCGCTGCACGCCTACTACTACGAGCACGAGGGGGACGTGCGGAGCTTCCTCGCGAGCGCCGTCGACATGGACTTCTTCATCGAGTCGGTGGTCGCGACCGCGGACGCGACCGGCGCGCGCCTGAAGAGCCGCAAGCGCATCGACCTCTCGTTCGACGAGTGGAACGTCTGGTACCAGCGCGGGCTCGACGGCGAGGACCAGCCGCACCGCATCGAGAAGGCAGGTTGGCGCGAGCACCCGCGGGTCATCGAGGACGAGTACAGCGTCACGGACGCGGTGGTGGTGGGCACGCTGCTCAACTCGCTGCTGCGGCACGGCGACCGGGTGAAGATCGCCAACCAGGCGCAGCTCGTCAACGTGATCGCGCCCATCCGCAGCGAGGAGGGCGGGCCCGCGTGGCGGCAGTCGATCTTCTGGCCGTTCGCGCGGATGGCGCAGCTCGCGACGGGCCGGATCCTCCAGGTCGAGGTCGACAGCGACCGCTACGACAACGACCGCTTCGGCACGGCCGACGTGGTCGACGTGAGCGCGACCTGGGACGAGGAGGCGGGCACCGTGTCCCTCTTCCTGGCGAACCGCGGGCTCGAGGAGGACGCGTCGACCGAGGTGGCGCTGCGCGGGCTCGACGCCGGGCGGATCCTCCGCGCCGAGGTCCTGCGCGTCCCCGAGGGCGGCGACCGGCACGCGAGCAACACCCTGGAGTCCGGCGAGCAGGTCGGGCTCGTGCCGCTCGAGGGCGTGGACGCGGAGGGCGGGCGCCTGACGCTCACGCTCCCGGCGCTGTCCTGGGCGGTCGTGGTGCTGGACGTGACCCGGAGCTGACGCCGGACGCACGACGACGGCCCGCCCCGCGCGGGCGGATTCTCGTGGTCCCCGCAACACCCTGAGTTCAGGGGGTTGCGGGGATCGTGGTTTCGGGTGAGTTGCGGCGGGAGTTCTTCGAGGTACTGGACCGGGTCGATGGCAGCATCA